>NZ_LGIR01000004.1:0-1866 GCF_001187875.1 Pseudomonas sp. RIT-PI-a | reverse complement strand
GATGCTCGCTGTTGAGGCGATGGCTGATCAGGAACGGCAGGTGGAAGAACAGCTCCCAGAAGTAGAGGCCGTTGGCGCCCTTGAAGTCCATGAACGGCTGATTGCCGGACTCGGCCAAGGCGGGCTCTGGTAGGTGCTGGGTTTCCCAGGACAGCAGGTTTTCCAGGGCGATGTTGGCACGCTCGATCAGGTTACGGGCGAACAGGGTGTTCATGCGGATGGGCTGGCGAGCGCCGTTGTCGCGGTCGTTGCGGGCGATGGTAGATCCGTCGAAATCGATGTACTCGGCAGTGCCCAGGGTCGCGTTGGTGTAGTACGAGATTTTCGGGGCGATCAAGTGGGCGTCGTCGCCGACGGATTCAAGCGTGATCTCTGTGGCTTTGATGGCATGGCCTATGCCGGTGCTGCTGGTGCCGTTGGTCTCCATGACAAACACACCGTGGATGATCGTGAATTTGTTCTCCCCGCCAGGCCATTCGCCGCCCCAATCAGGGCGCAGCGATACAGCGTCGATTTTGATAGTGGTCGATAGCGAATGCTGGGCGGGCTGCAGCGAGGAGTAAGCCTGGCTCACGCTCAGATTGACTCTGGCCCGGTTGTCTTCAGGCGTGGGATCCAACATCGAGCTGGGGCGTGCGAGTAGCTGTTGAAACAGTAGGTCTCCGCCATTGAATGTAGGGCGGCTCCAGGAGGTTGCGCCGTCCGGAAAATTCATTCCAACCAATGTGATGACTTCACTTGGTGGCCGGGCTTTTAGTTGACGCAGAACCCCCATGTTGAAACTTTTGCCCGCGAGATCGGCCCTCCCTTGCCTATGTACATACGAGATGCTATTGCCGTTATGACGATCTCGAAACAATTCTGTAATTGAAACGGTGGGCGTCATTACGGCGATTTGCCCGTAAAAAGTCCCTGAGTACAGACCCTCACTGGCTGAAACATATGAGTTCCGGCCCAGGGTTACCCACTCGGATCCAGTATCGTCAGGCAGATCCAGTTCGAATGCGTACCTTTGACCCGCGGTATCACACACGAAACTGACGCCGGTTTCCTTGAACTCCGTATTGATCCGGGTCGTGAATTTGATTTGCCGGTTGACCTCATCCCACTCGATATCGCTGCCATCGACGGCATCCGAGATGCGCTCCTGCCAGCCGCCATGGTTCCACCCTGGCACACCACTGGTTCCAGGATGCGGCGACTTAGTCATGCTTGGAAGCTTGAGCCGGATCGATGCCCCGGTCACGGGGAACTGAAAGCGCCCGGCATTGGTATCAGCGTCGGCGAATAGCAGGCCGATGCGCAACACCAACTCAAAGCTAGGTCCCTTGTCGGGGGCGTCATCGACCACGCCGCGGATCGGAAACAGATTGAGACTGTTGAAGTTCTTGTCGATCTTCATGGTTTTCAGCAGGCGGTACTTGTCCGAGCTGCCATCGGCACTATCTGGACTCTTGACGTAACCGGCGTACATGGCCAGGAACAACGCTTCGGGGTTCGCCGACATATCGACGACCGCAATCGAGTGAACATCCAGAAGGCCGGCCGCCGTGGTGATCGCCGCTCGGTCGGCCTCGGTTTCCATGTAGCACTGCGGCGCACTCCAGCTGTCGTCGTACTTCTTGTACGTCAGGTTCAAGCGCAGCTTCGATGTCGCTTTGGGTTTGGGCAGGTTGCGGTGTTTGTACGTGCCGTCGTCCTCCGGCTTGACGGCTTCCAGATCACCGCTGCCTGCCGGATCGACGCTGTCGATCATCTCGACCCAGGTCACGAACAGCCGGTTGTTGAAGTACACCGGACGGATGGTTTTCTCGATCGCCGCTTCCGAGATCGGCAGGTTGGCCCGTTTCCAGTCCGACCAGGCGC
>NZ_LGIR01000022.1:0-1911 GCF_001187875.1 Pseudomonas sp. RIT-PI-a | reverse complement strand
GCTGCTCGCTGTTGAGGCGATGGCTGATCAGGAACGGCAGGTGGAAGAACAGCTCCCAGAAGTAGAGGCCGTTGGCGCCCTTGAAGTCCATGAACGGCTGATTGCCGGACTCGGCCAAGGCGGGCTCGGGTAGGTGCTGGGTTTCCCAGGACAGCAGGTTTTCCAGGGCGATGTTGGCACGCTCGATCAGGTTGCGGGCGAACAGGGTGTTCATGCGGATGGGCTGGCGAGCGCCGTTGTCGCGGTCGTTGCGGGCGATGGTAGAGCGGGTGAAGTCAATGTACTCAGCAGTGCCCAGGGTTGCGTTGGTGTAGTACGAGATTTTCGGGGCGATCAAGTGGGCGTCGTCGCCGACGAATTCAAGCTCGATCTCTGTGGCTTTGATGGCATGGCCTATGCCGGTGCTGCTGGTGCCATTGGTCTCCATGACATACACGCCGTGGATGATCGTGAATTTTTTCTCGTGGTCTGGCCAGGTAACGTTCCAATCAGGGCGAAGGGTTTCAGGGCTGATTTTGATAGTGGCCGATTGCGAGTCCTGGTCGGGCAATAAAGTGTCTTGAGCCGAACCCACCGTAAGATTGACCTTGAGCCGGTTGCTCTCAGGCGTGGGATTACTCATTGAGCTTGGTCGGGCGAGGAACTGCAGAAACTTCAGGTCTTCGTAACTGTATACGGGATAGCTCGAGGGTGATCCGGCGCCCGTCAGGCTGTGAGCTTGCATTGAGAGAAGATCACTTGGGCGGGCCTGGAGTAGACGCAACGAGTGTCTGTTTACCCTTTTACCAGCGAGGTCTGTATGGTGACCGTTAGGATTAAAAGTTACACGTTGGTCGTTCTGGTCTGTTATCAGCGTATGCCTTCCTCCTGGCAGCTGGAGCCATACAAAACCTAGATAGGGGCTCGAAAACGCCCCGGCCGTGCATGTCAGTCGGGAGTTGGGCTGCAGAGTCGCCCAGACCTCGCCATTATCTTCAGGCAGATAAAATTCAAATTCGTACCTTTCGGTGCCAGTAGTCGAGGTGATCTTGATGCCGCTTTCTTTTGCAAAACGCGTGTTGACCCTCGTCGTAAATTTGATTTCGCGCCTAGTTTCATCCCACTGGATGTCGTCGCCATCGACGGTGTGCAGGATCCGTGGCTGCCAGCCTGCATAGTTCCAGCCTTGCAGGCCACTGGTTCCCGAATGAGGACAGGTGGTTTGGCTAGAAGGCTTGATTCGGATCGAGACTCCCGTCACAGGGAACTGAAAGCGTCCGGCATTGGTATCGGCGGCAGCGAACAGGATGCCGACGCGCATGACCAGATTACGACTCAGTCTTTTGTCCTCCTCCTCGTTTTCTTCCTCAGTGCCATCAACCAGACCGTGTTCCGGGAACAGATCGAAGCTGTTGAAGTTCTTGTCGATCTTCAGGGTTTTCAGCAGGCGGTACTTGTCCAAGCGGCCATCTGTAGTACTGGAACCCTTGACGTAACCGGCATACATGGCCAGGAATAACGCTTCGGGGTTGGTCGAGACATCGACGACGGCAATGGTGTCGAGGTCGATCTTGTGGGTGCCGTACTCGGGGTCATCCTTTTCGTCCGTCTTCCATTGGTAGGTAATGGCGGCAGGATCCACTTCGGTTTCCATGTAGCACTGCGGCGCACTCCAGCTGTCGTCGTACTTTTTGTACGTCAGGTTCAAGCGCAGCTTCGACACCGCTTTAGGCTTGGGCAGATCGCGATGGCTATAAGAGCCGCCGACCGGCTCGACGGCTTCCAGATCACCGCTGCCTGCCGGGTCGACGCTGTCGATCATCTCGACCCAGGTCACGAACAGCCGGTTGTTGAAGTACACCGGACGGATGGTTTTCTCGATCGCCGCTTCCGAGATCGGCAGGTTGGCCCGTTTCCAGTCCGACCAGGCGC
>NZ_LGIR01000005.1:0-3257 GCF_001187875.1 Pseudomonas sp. RIT-PI-a | reverse complement strand
CCAACCAGCCATTTCCAAGCTCGGGCAACCTGGAAGTCACGTTGGCCAGTGATCCTTACATCGCTGGCAATAGCAATGGCTACGTAGAGGTTTGGTACGAGGCCACCCGCAACAGCCAGCCGGTGGGCAGCTCGCAGCGGCTGCAGCTACATGTCGGGGCGGCGGCGGAACGGCCTTGGCCGCTGCCCAAGCTGGTGGATGCGTCAGGAAGCCAGGTCAACCCCTGGTCACCGGTGAAACCGGCTACGCAATACGACAGCAACACCGCTACAGTGGTCATCACCGACAGCCGGATTCAACAGCACGATATAGTGGCCCTGGTGTGGCGCCTGCCTGATCAAACCGACCTCACCATACCGTGGTTGGATGATGAAACCGCTGGCGAGGCGCGTGTTGCCATACCTGCGGACGTACTTGCAAAGAGCCTTGGAAAAACCGTGCTTGTCGTCTATGTGATCTTCCGTGGCGGTAACACGGTAGGCTCGTCGGTACCCACCAACTTCCAGATCGGTGCAATACCGGCATCGGCGTTGAGCGAGTTGTTCATCGTGGAAGCGGCTAATGGTGGGGCGGGGCCGGAGTTTGATGTCAATGCTTTGACCGGTACCGACGCGCACATCAAAGTCGGTAGATGGCCGTTGATCGCAGTCGGGCAAACCACTTGGCTTCGCCTGAGCGGTACCAACTCGGACAACAGCACTTATGTGAAACATGTTTTGGATGGAAGTACTGGAGTCAATAACGCCTGGAAGAACAACGGTTCCTATACATGGCCAACATCTGCCGGCGAGCTGAAGAACCTAAAAGATGGCAGTGCCTTGACCGTGACATTGAAGGTAGCTCTGGACGAAGGCTTGAACGAAAGCCTGGCGACTGCGTTTACCAGCAAAACTTACACGGTTAAAGCCTTGGCAGATAACAAGCCGACAATTACCAATGTCACCGACTCAAGAGGCACGGTGGCCAATGGCGGTAATACCTTCGATACTCAAGTGACGGTGACCGGGACTGCGACCGCCAACCAGCGAGTGGAGGTTTTCGACGGCAGCACCTCCAAGGGCACTCCCACGGCGAATGCCAGCGGCATCTGGAGCATGACTCTGACAGGCTTGGGCAACGGCGCACATTCAATCACCGCTAAGGCTCTGTATGGGTCCGAGCAAAGCTCGAGTGCGCGTACCTTCACTCAACTGGCGGATACCAGACCGACAATCACCAATGTCACCGACTCACGAGGCAATGTGGCCAATGGCGGTAATACTTTCGACACTCAAGTAACGCTGACCGGGACTGCGACCGCCAACCAACGGATAGAAGTTCTCGACGGCGGCAGCTCCAAAGGCACCACGGCCGTGAACGCCAGCGGGAGGTGGAGCCTGACCGTAGCAGCCCTGGCAGTAGGTTCGCACTCGCTTACAGCCCGGGCCAATTACGGCGCTGGACAGGTATCGTCGGCATGGACGTTCAGGGTGATGGTCGCTTTGGTTATTGACCAAACCCCATTACAGCTCAGCGGCTGGGTGTTCTTGTCAGCAGGTGTGATGCCGACCAACCCGCCCGCTAACGCCTATGCGAACCGGAGCGCCACGGGAGGATCGCCACCTTACCGATACACTACAAGTGCATCCAATATCATTTGGCTTGATGCCACTACGGGCCGCATCGTCTCGAAGGCTAATGGGACTGCCGTTGTGACGGTTCAGGACGCGGCAGGACAGACCCGTTCGTATAACGTGACTGTTTCCAACGTTCAGGTAAGCTTTGGTACAGGAAAATGGTCTTTTTATCCGTCGTGCGAAGCAGCCGCTCAGAGTATGGGGGGACGAATTCCAACTTTACCAGAATGGCAAGCAATGAGGACTGCTTACAACGGCAGTCCAGGCATCAACAGTCGATGCTGGACCAGTACATCCCCGAGTGCTGGCAAGAAGTATGCTTACAACCCGGATACCGGCGCTACTGAATCGCTACCAGGGGGAAATATAGGGCAGTCATCCTCTGGGTTTGGCATAAAGAACGCTTGAAACGCCTGGTGCTGGCAAGCCTGCAATTGGCTCGACTGGCTCGACATTAGGTGAGCTTGTTTTGACCTGACGGTAGGCAGTCTTTTGAGTTTGTAGCTTTATAGTTGCAGGATTATCAATCCGGTCGTTGAATATCAACGACCGGACTTCGTCTCCTGTGCATTGAAGCCTATACACATCCAGCAGCCTGCTTATAGGAAAGACGAGTTACTGAGGACACGTTAGTTCACCGATTATCGAAAGCTAAAGATAGACCTGGAATACGCGTTTCTTTGCGTCTGCTAGGTACTGCTGTAGGGTGGGCGTCCAGGTATCAAGTGACTGCCCCGCTCAGCATCCCTGCTTTGACAGGAGGAAGGAATCGATCACTGTGATTCATCGCACCGCCATCCGCTTCTGGCTATGTCTGCAGGTTGTTGATCAGTCGCTGCTAACTCAGCGACCAGATTCATGGGCTTGAACAAATTTTCCGGCGCCAGCGCCATAGCTCAAAGGCAGGCGTTTTGTGGTTTGCCCAAGCGTTTACGGCGGCTGCGCGCAGGCCACCTCTTGTGCGCTTGGTTCCTACGATCCCGGTCTGCTAGCCTGTGTCCCAGTCGCCATCTTGCGCTTAGTAGCGATATCTGGCTGCACCATCCCAGGTGCTCCACGCCATGGTCAAGCCGACCCGACCTGCCTATTGTCGTACGTCTGATCATCCTATATTTCATTATCTCCGCGTCTTTGGACGTTTGAACATGTAGACGGCGACACCTCGCCTGCTCGACGTGGCACAGTTCGTCACTGAAGCCTTGCTGGTAGCTGTTCTGGCGACGAGGCTGAAGGTTGTACCACGCGAGCGTCCCGTATGTATTGAAAAGGGCGGCGTTGGGTGGCGGCTTATCGAGCTCATTCTCGCCCATCGCTTGCTGCAAATTTAACCTGCATTTAAAACAGCCTTCTCCCTCACCCTGTACTTTAACCAGAGCCAACACTGCAGAATTCGAGAATATTTCTTCACAAATATTGCACTCATGAATATTAACTTTCAGCGCCACGCTGTACTTTGATCATACGCGCTTGATGCAGTAAATAAACGCCTATATTTTCGACCGGTTATTTTCCTATTCCACAACTAACGTCACAGCAGTCGCTCTCCACTTCAACTTCACAAGAGCCCTGCCATGACGACCCTCAACAATTTCCTGCGCCTGCTTCAGCTGGAGATCCAGCAAAGTCAGTCTCCCGCCATCA
>NZ_LGIR01000020.1:0-3325 GCF_001187875.1 Pseudomonas sp. RIT-PI-a | reverse complement strand
ATCGTTCTTTAAAAATTTGGGTATGTGATAGAAAGATAGACTGGACAGACACTTTCACTGGTGTAGGTTCAGGCTAAGGTAAAATTTGTGAGTTGCTCTTTGAGTAAATGCGAATTTTCGGCGAATGTCGTCTTCACAGTATAACCAGATTGCTTGGGGTTATATGGTCAAGTGAAGAAGCGCATACGGTGGATGCCTTGGCAGTCAGAGGCGATGAAAGACGTGGTAGCCTGCGAAAAGCTTCGGGGAGTCGGCAAACAGACTGTGATCCGGAGATGTCTGAATGGGGGAACCCAGCTGTCATAAGACAGTTATCTCATGCTGAATACATAGGCATGCGAGGCGAACCAGGGGAACTGAAACATCTAAGTACCCTGAGGAAAAGAAATCAACCGAGATTCCCTTAGTAGTGGCGAGCGAACGGGGACCAGCCCTTAAGTTGGTTTGAGATTAGCGGAACGCTCTGGAAAGTGCGGCCATAGTGGGTGATAGCCCTGTACGCGAAAATCTCTTGTCAATGAAATCGAGTAGGACGGGGCACGAGAAACCTTGTCTGAATATGGGGGGACCATCCTCCAAGGCTAAATACTACTGACTGACCGATAGTGAACTAGTACCGTGAGGGAAAGGCGAAAAGAACCCCGGAGAGGGGAGTGAAATAGATCCTGAAACCGTATGCGTACAAGCAGTGGGAGCAGACTTCGTTCTGTGACTGCGTACCTTTTGTATAATGGGTCAGCGACTTATATTCAGTGGCGAGCTTAACCGAATAGGGGAGGCGTAGCGAAAGCGAGTCTTAATAGGGCGTTTAGTCGCTGGGTATAGACCCGAAACCGGGCGATCTATCCATGGGCAGGTTGAAGGTTAGGTAACACTGACTGGAGGACCGAACCGACTACCGTTGAAAAGTTAGCGGATGACCTGTGGATCGGAGTGAAAGGCTAATCAAGCTCGGAGATAGCTGGTTCTCCTCGAAAGCTATTTAGGTAGCGCCTCATGTATCACTGTAGGGGGTAGAGCACTGTTTCGGCTAGGGGGTCATCCCGACTTACCAAACCGATGCAAACTCCGAATACCTACAAGTGCCGAGCATGGGAGACACACGGCGGGTGCTAACGTCCGTCGTGAAAAGGGAAACAACCCAGACCGTCAGCTAAGGTCCCAAAATCCTGGTTAAGTGGGAAACGATGTGGGAAGGCTTAGACAGCTAGGAGGTTGGCTTAGAAGCAGCCACCCTTTAAAGAAAGCGTAATAGCTCACTAGTCGAGTCGGCCTGCGCGGAAGATGTAACGGGGCTCAAACCAGGTACCGAAGCTACGGGTATCACCTTTTGGTGATGCGGTAGAGGAGCGTTCTGTAAGCCTGTGAAGGTGAGTTGAGAAGCTTGCTGGAGGTATCAGAAGTGCGAATGCTGACATGAGTAACGACAATGGGTGTGAAAAACACCCACGCCGAAAGACCAAGGTTTCCTGCGCAACGTTAATCGACGCAGGGTTAGTCGGTCCCTAAGGCGAGGCTGAAAAGCGTAGTCGATGGAAAACAGGTTAATATTCCTGTACTTCTGGTTATTGCGATGGAGGGACGGAGAAGGCTAGGCCAGCTTGGCGTTGGTTGTCCAAGTTTAAGGTGGTAGGCTGGGATCTTAGGTAAATCCGGGATCTCAAGGCCGAGAGCTGATGACGAGTTGTCTTTAGACGACGAAGTGGTTGATGCCATGCTTCCAAGAAAAGCTTCTAAGCTTCAGGTAACCAGGAACCGTACCCCAAACCGACACAGGTGGTTGGGTAGAGAATACCAAGGCGCTTGAGAGAACTCGGGTGAAGGAACTAGGCAAAATGGCACCGTAACTTCGGGAGAAGGTGCGCCGGTGAGGGTGAAGGACTTGCTCCGTAAGCTCATGCCGGTCGAAGATACCAGGCCGCTGCGACTGTTTATTAAAAACACAGCACTCTGCAAACACGAAAGTGGACGTATAGGGTGTGACGCCTGCCCGGTGCCGGAAGGTTAATTGATGGGGTTAGCGCAAGCGAAGCTCTTGATCGAAGCCCCGGTAAACGGCGGCCGTAACTATAACGGTCCTAAGGTAGCGAAATTCCTTGTCGGGTAAGTTCCGACCTGCACGAATGGCGTAACGATGGCGGCGCTGTCTCCACCCGAGACTCAGTGAAATTGAAATCGCTGTGAAGATGCAGTGTATCCGCGGCTAGACGGAAAGACCCCGTGAACCTTTACTATAGCTTTGCACTGGACTTTGAATTTGCTTGTGTAGGATAGGTGGGAGGCTTTGAAGCGTGGACGCCAGTCTGCGTGGAGCCATCCTTGAAATACCACCCTGGCAACTTTGAGGTTCTAACTCAGGTCCGTTATCCGGATCGAGGACAGTGTATGGTGGGTAGTTTGACTGGGGCGGTCTCCTCCTAAAGAGTAACGGAGGAGTACGAAGGTGCGCTCAGACCGGTCGGAAATCGGTCGTAGAGTATAAAGGCAAAAGCGCGCTTGACTGCGAGACAGACACGTCGAGCAGGTACGAAAGTAGGTCTTAGTGATCCGGTGGTTCTGTATGGAAGGGCCATCGCTCAACGGATAAAAGGTACTCCGGGGATAACAGGCTGATACCGCCCAAGAGTTCATATCGACGGCGGTGTTTGGCACCTCGATGTCGGCTCATCACATCCTGGGGCTGAAGCCGGTCCCAAGGGTATGGCTGTTCGCCATTTAAAGTGGTACGCGAGCTGGGTTTAGAACGTCGTGAGACAGTTCGGTCCCTATCTGCCGTGGACGTTTGAGATTTGAGAGGGGCTGCTCCTAGTACGAGAGGACCGGAGTGGACGAACCTCTGGTGTTCCGGTTGTCACGCCAGTGGCATTGCCGGGTAGCTATGTTCGGAAAAGATAACCGCTGAAAGCATCTAAGCGGGAAACTTGCCTCAAGATGAGATCTCACTGGAACCTTGAGTTCCCTGAAGGGCCGTCGAAGACTACGACGTTGATAGGTGGGGTGTGTAAGCGCTGTGAGGCGTTGAGCTAACCCATACTAATTGCCCGTGAGGCTTGACCATATAACACCCAAGCAATTTGCGTCGAACGACCAGATTGCGGTGACTGTGGAGATGACACGAACCGAAAGTTCGCAGCAGGACAACCCACAAATATCACATACCCGATTCGCTGGAGTGCCTCCCAAAGGCATCCTGGCTACAGAATTTCTTGACGACCATAGAGCATTGGAACCACCTGATCCCATCCCGAACTCAGCAGTGAAACGATGCATCGCCGATGGTAGTGTGGGGTTTCCCCATGTGAGAGTAGGTCATCGTCAAGATTCA
>NZ_LGIR01000024.1:0-5446 GCF_001187875.1 Pseudomonas sp. RIT-PI-a | reverse complement strand
AGCTGGACAGCCCGTACTTCCGTATCGCCTTGAACCGCGAGCTGGTGCAGAACTGGGACACCACCGAAGCACGCCTGCGCAACCTGCGCCACAACCGCACCCTGGACGGCAAGCCGCTGCAACTGCCGCTGTTCGCAGCGCCCTTAGATCCGCGGGCGCTGATGTCCGCCTACGGCAGCGGCGCTACAGGTGGCGGTGCCGGCCGACTGCTGGGCCAGGAAATCCCGCACTACCGCTTCAATATCATGCACAACCGCGCCAGCGCTGCGGTGGAAAACCTGATCCAGTTCGGCAGTACGCTGCTGTCACTGCTTGAACGCAAGGAAGGCGCGCAACTGCAGGAAATGCAGCAACAGCAAGCCTGGGACATGGCCAAGCAGGCGGTAGTCCTGCAACAGCTGGTGCAGCAGGTGGAAACCGAGGGCCGTAAGGCACTGCTGGCCAGCCGCGCCATCGCCGAAAGTCGTCTGGCCTACTACGGCAAACTGGCCGATGAAGTGGTCAATGCCGGTGAAGTCGCCGCCGGTGTCCTGCACCTGCAGGGACGGGTGATGGAAGGTATCGCCTCGATATCCCAAGGCATCGGTGAAGCGCTGAAGCTGCCGCCGAACGAAGTCAGTGCGGTAGGCGGCGTCATCGCCGGTGGCGCTGGTGGCGCCATTGTAGGGGCCGGCTCTGGTGGCTGGCGGTTGGAAGGTGCGACCGGTATTGCCACTGCCGGCGCGCAACGGGTCGCCACCTCGAGTCGCGGTGCTGCCGAGGCGCTGGACCGCACCGAGCAATACCGCCGCCGCCACCAGGAATGGATGCAGGCCGAAGAGCAGGCCCAGCGCGAGATCGAACAGATCGATGCGCAACTGGCCGTACACGACGAGCAGGCCAAGGTCACCGCCGAGCAGCTGCGGCAGACCGAAGTGCTGGTGGAGCAAGCCGCTACCACCTACCAGTTCCTGAGCAAGCGCTTCACCAGTGCTCAGCTGTACCAGTGGCTCAATGGCCAGTTCGCCACCTTCTATTACCAGGCCTACGACACCACCCTGTCGCTGTGCCTGGCCGCCGAAGCGTGCTGGCAGTACGAGATTGCCGACTTCAAGACCCGCTTCGTTCAGCCCGGTGCCTGGAAGGACAGCTACCGCGGCCTGACTGCCGGCGAGTCGCTCAAGCTCAACCTGATGAAGATGGAAGCGGCCTACCTGCAACGCAACGATCGCAAGCTGGAGATCACTAAAACGGTATCGGTGCGTCGGCTGCTGGAGACTGCAGAAAAACCATGGACCACCGTGGTGCAGGACCTGAGCAAAGACGGAGGGCTGAAAATCGAACTGAGCAAAGCGCTGTTCGAGCGTGATTACCCTGACCAGTACCTGCGCCGCATCAAGCGGGTCAGTGTGACCCTGCCCGCTGTGCTGGGCCCGTACCAGAACGTCGCGGCCATGCTGACGCAGACGTACAGCCAGGTTCAAATGAGTGCCGACCCCGACGCCACCCCTTGGGAAAACATGCGCGCCAGCCAACAGATCGCGTTGTCCAGCGGCATGGATGACGACGGCATGTTCACGCTCAACTTCGACGACGAACGCTACCTGCCATTCGAAGGCACCGGTGCGGTGTCGAACTGGAACCTCAAGTTCACTCGTTCGACGCCCGAGCTGTTGGCATCGCTGAACGATGTGATCCTGAAAATCAGCTACACCGCCGTTTCGGCGTAACCGCAGCAGCCTGCTCGCACGTTCAACGTGCGAGCAGGCTGCCCCTGCCCCTCAAGCCGGGCGGCCGCAAAGGTCGCACCGGCATCTGTGCTTCTACTCACCCGCTCCTTGCGGCGTAATCTGGGGTACTACAAGTTTGCAATCCGCCACGCTTCCCTCTCTCTATGGAGGTCTGACCGGCGTGGAGCCCTGTGTGCCTGGGCTTGGCAGGCCCTGGGAAACCCTTCCTTACACTGCCTCGGCCAGTCTGCCTACCTATCAGTTCTACGGATACCTCAAACCACCCGTTGCGGAAGAACATCAGGTTCGTTTTTCATTCCAAGAGCACCTGATCATGAACACGCCTGAACTGCCCGAACCCCTCTTCGACAACGACGAAGACCTGACCCCCGAAATCGAACTGCCGAGCCAGCCCGACCCGGTCTACAACCCACTGTTCGAAAACCTCGTACCCCAGCAGCCCGAAACCCGCATCGCCGGGCGCCTCAGCTTCGCCGACGCCATGCCGCAGATGGGCATGAGCTCGGTGTTCGACATCATCCGCCAGCCCAAGCTCGAATTCACCAGCCGACTGCGCAACCTCAGCGACGCCGATGGCGACCTGGCCTACGACAATGCCATGTGCTACGCCAACCAGATCGCGCGCTCCTTCCGTGAAGAGCAGGTCTCGTCCGGCCGCAACCTGCCGCTGATCGCGCCGCAAACCGGCGTGCGCGCCTTGGTCAACGTCGGCCCCAGCTACCCTAATCTGTTCAAGGAAAACTGGGACCAGTTCTGCAAGGTCGGCGCCATCGAAGCCATGGACGGACCAGTGGCCTACCTGGGTTCGCTGCGTCGCTTCGCCGCCGAAAAGATCGAAGGCGCCTCCACCTCGCCACTGCGCATCCCGCTGGCGGTGCGCCGTCCGGATCTGGACCAGATGCTGATCGACGAGCAAAGCACCTACCAGAGCCGGCCCATGCTGGACCTGGTCAATGACGTGCTGACCCAGGGCATCAACAAGTACCAGCAGGAAAAAGACGATGTGCGGCCGGTGCATCAACTGCTGGCCGAGAAGAAACACCCGTTCGTGTTTCCGTATCACTTCGCGCATCAGCAGGTGAGTCTGGCGTTGGGTGGGGAGAAGCCTGCGCTGGGCGCCTTGAGCTATCGGGTCAGTGTGACCGGCCCAGGAAAGGGCCAGCCTTTTGGCCATGTGACCACCGATGCAGGCGCCGCGCTGACTGCGCTCAGCGGTCTGAGCCCCAGCTTGCAGAAAATCGTCTTGGCACCTTCGTTGTTCAGCCATTTTTATATTGGCTTGCGCAGTTTGTTGGGCAACGCATCGTTCTACCCGCCGTCCGGAGAAAGCTTCGGAGCGCTACGCAAACACATGACGGCCTATCTGCTGCCGACGCAGGCAGGTGTGACATCGGTTGAGCCCACTGCGCTCAGCGCGATCTGGGCTTCGTCGATTCGTGAAACCTCCGCGATGCTGGCATTTTCAAACGTTGAGGGCGCGAGCAAAGCGGTGCCGTTGAAACTGTACTCGCGAGATTTGCCCGTTAGCGAGAATCGAACCATGGAACAGGCGGTGGAATATACGCATGGCAAAGCGAAATCCCTGGCCATTCATTATACCGGTGGTGAAGCCTTATTGACTGAAGCGAACGGCTGCCGCTGCGATGTCACCATCACCGCCCAATCCTGGTCCGCTCTTGAGGACTGGAACCCCGCCCCCCTGCGGCTGGCGCAATGGAAGTTTACTTTCGTACCCGAGGACGACTACGCGCTTACCCCTGAAGAACAAGCGTTCTTCCGCGACCACTATGGCATCGAGCTACGCTCCGCTGCCATGAACCCCATGACGGCGCTGGATGGATTCCTGCGCGCCACTTCGCTTGACAGCGAACAGGCCGAAGCCTTACTGGCCGTAAAGACCCACGCTCCGATCAAGTCTGCTCACTTCATCAACGCCAACCGGGCCGCAAACGGGACACAGCACTCCAAACCTTTCCCCCTGCCCAATCACTACGGCGCCTGCTACGTCAACGGCGTGGGCGGCAGCGACCCCGGCACTCGTGGCTATGGAAACTCCGACAACGCCATGGCGCTGGTCCAAGAGCCGGCCAGCGGCAAGTGGTCCTTGACCAACACCAGCCTGGAACGCTTCGACCGCCTGCAGCGCATGATTCGTCTGCAAAAAGTCACCGGTCTGCCTTTCGCTCAACTGGATACGCTGATCACCGCCGCCATGCGTTGCGAAGGCGATGCCAACGCCAACCTGGAGATCAACGCCAACACCCTGCGCGCCCTGGGCGCCTACCGCCACTTCAACGAGCAGTATCGCATTGATGCGGAAACCTTCGCGGCGTTCATGTACCACGTGTCGCCTTACGCCAGCAGCGGCAAGGTCCCGCAACTGGATGCGGTGTTCAACACCCCCGTGTTGTTCGACACCCCGCTGATGATCGACAACGGAGCCTTCAGCCTGGACTCCGCAGATCCAGCGCATCAAAAAACCATCGCGCAATTGTGCGCCAGCCTTAACGTTCAGCCCGGCATCGAGTTCGAGCGTATCGCCAAGGCGACCTTGACCCATGTGACACCGCTGCGACGCTCCTTCGCCGTGCTTTCCTCGCTGTACCGTCAGGCGCGCATCGCGCAGATGTTCGGCCTGTCGGTCAACGACTGCTGCGAATTGACCGAGCTGCTGGGTGGCAGTGCCTACTGCACGCTGGTCGCCAGCGGTCGTTTGAAGGCGCTCGAGTCTGACGGCAAGGACATCCTTGACGTGCTGATGGAGCTGGATTGGGCGGTGCGTTGGCTCAAGGATAACAAGCTGACCGTGTCCAAGTTGCGCGACATGGTGGACGCCGGCCCGGTTCCGGTAGCCGCACCCAGCCTGCTCGAGCGTCTGGAGCAACTGGCCGGCGACACGCGTGCCCAGGTCGTGACGGCCAACGCTGTCGCTGCCCTCAACCTGCCCGCCAAATCCACCGGCGCGGCCATCGACTGGTTCGCCGAGCTGGGCAAAGGTGCTGCGCCTGTGATCGACAAGCATGGTCTGGTCAATGCCCCGGCGCTCACCGTGGAAGACAGCGACGCGGAGCAACTGCTGGCCAAAGTGACTGCGTTGATCACAGGTCAGGACCTGACGGACGCTGACGAAGCTGCCGCCATTACCGCGCTGAACGAATTGCTGCTCGATGCCTTGACCCAGCAAAACCGTCTGGTCGAAGCCCTGTTGCAGGAACACACCACGCTGCTGCCGGAACTGGCCGTGCTGGTCGGTCGCTGCGCCGAGGTTTCGCCCCAGCAGTTGCTGGTCGGCGTGCTGAAGGCCTGGCCTGACACCGGTGCGGCCAGCGAAGCCGGCATTGCCGCAATGCTGGCCCAGTTGCATCAGGTCAAGGCCTGTACCAAGGCCCTGAGCTGGGTCGGCATCGGCGCCAAGGCGCTGCGCACCTTGTTGGTCAACCCGGCCTGGCTGGGCGCTGCCAAGCTTTGGCCGCTGAGCCTGGACAACCTGCGAGCCTTCAAAGCCTACGACGGCTTGTTCGACACCCTGGGCCAACCCGAAGAGCGCCTGCTGGGCTACCTGGAACAGGCCAACGTGCTGGTTTCCAATCGCCCTGGCAAGCGCCAACTGGCGGTGCAGGCGCAAACCTGCAATGCCGCAGTGTCGGCCCTGCTGGGCTGGCGCGAAACCGAAGTGGCGCTGCTGACCGAGCTGCTGCCGCAGAAGACCGCCAAGA
>NZ_LGIR01000002.1:0-16995 GCF_001187875.1 Pseudomonas sp. RIT-PI-a | reverse complement strand
TGATGGCGGGAGACTGACTTTGCTGGATCTCCAGCTGAAGCAGGCGCAGGAAATTGTTGAGGGTCGTCATGGCAGGGCTCTTGTGAAGTTGAAGTGGAGAGCGACTGCTGTGACGTTAGTTGTGGAATAGGAAAATAACCGGTCGAAAATATAGGCGTTTATTTACTGCATCAAGCGCGTATGATCAAAGTACAGCGTGTCGCTGAAAGTTAATATTCATGAGTGCAATATTTGTGAAGAAATATTCTCGAATTCTGCAGTGTTGGCTCTGGTTAAAATACAGGGTGAGGGAGAAGGCTGTTTTAAATGCAGGTTAAATTTGCAGCAGGCGATAGGCGAGAATGAGGTTGATAAGCCGCCACCCAACGCCGCCCTGCCCGAGCAAGGTGGGCGGCGAGCCTTCTACCCACAAACTGACCGGTCCCGTTCATCTACATACCGGATGAGTGTCCCGGCCGCAATTACTAGGCTTTAGTTAAGAAACCTTTGGTACCACTGGCCGAAGCGTTCCGGCATATCTCACCACGCAGCAGCTGGAAAGAGCACCCAGAGCACGTCATCAGCATCAGGTGATCGCTCAGGCTGGACCGCCCCCGGCCGTGGGTTCGATGCAAAATTCAGCAACCGCAGCCCAGGTGACATCCAAGAGCTCGTAACGCTTTACCATCACAGGATTCCTTTCCGTAAATGGCTGGAAGCTCTACAAAACTTCAACTCTCAAGGGCGCCGACTAGGTTTTTGGGACTTCGTACAGAGCCCAGAGCCTAACTTCTGTAATAAAAGCTTCAGATGGATAAATAAATTCTACAGCTGGAATAAAATTGTAAACCCCATGATGGGATCAGCGAAAAATTCTGTTCGTCATCGTAGGTTTCAAGTTTGGCGCCGTTGGCGCTTTTGCTGGATCACCGTCTTAAGATTTAAAATCAAGCGGGCGTTAGTTAAGACAGTGCACATTGCCGTAAAATACTATTCACGCGCTTTCCCAATGAAAAAAACAAATCAGCAGACCTTCGATCGACGTCAAAAAGTGTCCGCTAGAAACTTCACTGATCCCCTGCTCTACCGAAAAATTAGCCTATGCTTCACCATGGCACCTGGCTTCCGCTGGGTACTGCCAAAAAGTTGCGTAATAAAAATCACTGGAGTTCGATATGAGCACGCCAATTTCCACTGTGACTTTTAATATTTATATCGACAAACCCATTGCTCAGGAAAGTCATGAGCACCCAGCTGTTAAAGAGCATGCCGACGTCCTATCTTCTGGCGGTTTGGTACCCTCTGAAAGTGAGACATCCACCCCTACCGCGTCTGCAATGAAAATCAACATCCTCGGCGAGGCAAGATGTCCGGGAGTTCTTAAGATCGCGACCTGCGATGCAATGCCTGATGAGTGTGAATTCAACTGGTACCTTGATGACCAGTGGGTGGCCAGCGGTGAGTATTTCAGGCTCCGCGATACTGCTGTCGGACAAATGGTTAGATGCACAATGACTGACGCGTTAACAGGTGTGAAAGTGACCACGGAATCGTACATGGTCGAGAATGCTTTCCAGAATGTTTCAGAAGAAGAGAACGTGAATAGCTACGCTAGGCAGTTCGGTCATTATTCCGTCCATTCACCCTCGCCAGTCGATCGAATCTTGTCGGTGACGGAAGGCGCCTATTGCTGGCTTGCACAGAAAAATAGATTGTTGGTGGGAGGGAAGGCCTCGCACGGGGGAACGCCTCCTGCGTATTTTGCTAACTATTTAAGGTGTAATGGGACCACCAAGGTGTTCACAACGGGAACTGATTTTGCTGTGCTGGCCACTGTTAACGACCATACGCGGTTATTGCTATGGGGAAGTAATGTGCCCGCCTCAATTGCTTATCCATTGACTGATATTCGTGCAGTTTATGCCAATCGGTATGCATTTGCATTCATCTATGATATGCCGCTGGAATCTGGATTTAAAATCGGTGCAGCCGGTCATCCGAGCAACGGCGGAACGATTCCCGATGCGCTGCATTTAAGCTTGTCGAGTAAATCGCCAAAGGCTATCTATGCGACGGAAGCGGCATTTGCAGTGCTCACGGAGCAAGGTCACGTTTTTGCTTGGGGACCGGCCGGCTATGGAGGCGTTATAGACGCCAATGCTCAAGCATTACTGGCCACTATCGAGGTCAGCAAAATTTTCGCCAATACGAGAGCTTTTTGTGCCGTGGGGAAATCAGGAGAATTGGTTACGTGGGGAGAACCTTCATTTGGCGGCTCCATCCCCGCTGTGAGTTTGGAGGCTATTCTTGATGATGGAGGAGTCCAGACCATTGTGGCTAGCCACCAGGCTTTTTGTGCGATCACCAAAGGCCGACAGAAAGCCATAAGCTGGGGTGTTGCTGCGCATGGCGGGACGATGACGGCCGCAGCGTCGAGTCTCGCTGCCAGAGGCAGTATCGTACTTTGCAAGGCAGCCAGCTTTGCCTTCTGCATTATTGACCGAAGCGGACAGGCCGAGGCTTGGGGGAATGCCAGCTACGGAGGTACAACCGTACCGGTTTCCGCAAACTCTGGTATTTATGGTGCCCAAAGCGAGGAGGAGACGGCTGCCGAAGTCACCGATGATGTGCAGTCAGAAATCAGCCGTCTCTTTGACAGCGGTAATGCCCCCCGCCAAGGTGTCGCAAGCGTCGAACAAAGCTTTTCGGTTTTTACGTCCACAACAGGCACTATCCGTATCTACGCAAACGACGGCGGCTTTTGCATCCTGAGTCAGTATCCGGACGGTCGTACCCGCAACATTTTGTGCTGGGGGCACCCGACCTACGTGACGCTACCAAACCCTACCAAGCAAATTCTCATGGCAGGTGTGATTGAGCAAGTGTGTTCGTCCAATGGCGCGTTCGCCGCGTTGCTGACTCAGGGTGAGTCATCAGGCTGTGTAGTCACATGGGGGTCTGCTTCGAACGATGGCGGTAGTATTCCGGCCGCCGTATTGCCGGATCTGGAGAAAGATGTCGTCGAAATCTACCCTATAAACAGCATTCCTGGGTCGGCGACGCCTGTTACCGTTTCAGGCTTCGCATCCCGATGTAAAGGGGAGGCAATGGTCTTTTGGGGCGGTGCAGTGCCACCCGTAAAATTACTGCCTTAATATAACCCCCCCCCCGCAAGGGAGGGTTTTCAAGGTGGGTCGTGGACCTAGCGATGCCGATGGTCCTGGTGGCGCTATTCAGCAGACGTTACAGGCCGGAAAGGCGTGACCGGTGGCGGGGTAAAGACCTGGTTGTCGACGTTCCCACCCCACAACACGTAGGCCCCGCTGATATGACGAGCCGCAAATGACGGATCCACTCGGACCGGAGTAGGCCGCACCGGAGGCGACCTTTTGATGGAATACATCTCAATGATACCGCTGCGAAGGAACTGCGCGATTTCAGGTGGCACCTTCGGGATCTCCCCTGCATCGAGTTGTGCCAAGGTAGCGCCCCAAACGAGAACGGCGCCTTCTACACTGCCCTGCGCAACGATGACCCCATAAGCGCCGTTGGTGCAGTACACCGATCGAATCCGGCTTGCCATCAGCGATTGACGAATGTCGTTGCCCATCGCCCCACCGCCGTTGGCCTGCCCCCAGACCCATAAGTCGTTGGTGTATCCGTCCTCGTCCTGGGCCATCATGAAGAAGCTGGAGTCATTGCCGTAGGCGGTCACCACACCATCACCGATTACGATGCGCGAAGACACTGTTTTGAGCTCATCCGAGAAAGCATCGGCTTTTTCCTGCAACTGGTTACTGTCAACAGCGCCTGCAATGCTGTTGATGATCGCCGACTGAAAGTACGACTCGATGCTGTCCTTGACAGAGGAACAAAACGTTGCAGCCACATCCACAACCTGAGAGTCCAAGGCCTTGTTGGTGGGTATGGTTCCGCCGGAGTTGGCAACCCCCCAGGCTTCGGCTTGTCCGGAAGCGTTGATCATCGTGAACGCCCAGGTGGCGGCTTTGCACAATACGATGTTTCCACGAGCCGCCAGCCCCGCTGCGCTGGTATTCATATTGCCACCCAGCTCGGCGTCGCCCCAACTCACGGCTTTCGCCCTCCCCTTGGTGATCGCGCAGAACGCAGCCCTGGCAGCAATGACAGATTTCACACCGCCCTGATCGAGGATGGTCTCCAGGCGGTCAGCCGGAATGACGCCGCCATTGCCGACATTGCCCCATGTGACGATCTCACCGTCGGCGCCAATGGCACAGAACGCGCTCATGTTCGCGATGATCCTTTTCACCACCATACGGTCCAGAAGCGCTTGAGCGCTCGCGCTGATTGTGCCGCCATCTGCAGCATTGCCCCAGGCGTAGACTTTTCCGGCCGTGGTGAGTACTGCGAAGGCTTGGAACGCTGAGTAGATTGCCACGGGCGGGTCCGTTACCAAACGCAGATGGATGCTATCTGGCACTACCCCACCATTGGACACATGACCAATGGCGCCAAGCCATCGGTTCTCCGATGTGAGCGCATTGTAGATGAAGGCAAAGGCATTCCCGTTGGCAGACACCGAGCGGATGTTACGCAACTTAGTGAGATCGGCGTTGGCCGGGATATCGATACCCCACGCAAGAAGCTGATTCTGTCTACCCAGTGGCACCAGGGCTGCAAAATCGCGCTCGGTAGAAAAAAGGACCGTCGCCGGATTATTGATGAGGTAATTCTTGATGGATTCGGGAACCACTGCGCCGTAGTCATTTTGGCCGCGAACATGAACGCTTTGTGTCGGGCCATCGATCAAGGAAAAAGCACCACCGGTGGAGACGAATATTCTGTCCGACGGTTCGGGTCTGTAGAACGAGAAGTTACCGTGTTGCTTCATGAAGCTATTTTCGTTCTCTTCATCGGTGATGTTCTGGAAACCGGCAACCACCAACTTGGCTGCGGACGCCACCGTCGCGCCAATTTCACCGGAGGCGGCTTCGGGGGTCACGGTGAAGACGATGGACTTGCCCTGATAATCACTGGTCACAAGCAACTCCAAGGTAATCGCCGCTACCGCACCGTCAACCAGCCATTGATAATGCGAATTGCCCTCCGGATTTTCGGAAGCGTTTCGGTACTTGTAGCTGCCGATCAAGGTGCCACCGATTATAGGTTCGCCCACAATAATGACGTCTTCGGCGACTGGTGCGGCATTGACATCCAAACTATTGTTCATCTCTGGCACTCCAAAGTTATCAGTTAGATAGCGGTACAGGCTCCTTGAAAAGGAGGATTAAATCGTTTGTGTGACCTGGCCTGCCAGTGACTGCAAGTCGAGGTTGTCACTTCCCCAACTTACGACTTTCTGGTCTGCTGTTAGCACCAGGAAGTTTGCGCCAACGGCGTAGACAGCCCGAGCGTCGTTAGCGGAGTATTGGCCCGTTGTTACGCCCCATGACACCACCGAGCCATCCGGTCGGCAGGCGGCGAAGGAGCCGTAGCCCGCCGTCAGGGAAACGGCCTGCAGGTTTGGTGGGGGTGTGCCACCTTCGTTGGGCTCGCCCCAAGCCACTACGGAGTTGTTCAGAGTGATGGCGGCGAACGCTGTAGTGCTTCCTGTCACGTACAAAATATTGGTTACAGGCGCAGGTAACTGACCGCCGAAGCGAGTGTCGCCCCACACCAGTACCCGACCTGTGGCCGTCAGCGCGGCAAAAGCCGCACTGGTGGATGCCAGGCTGATCACTCCAGTGAGTTGGCTCACCAGTTCGGCTGGTATACGCCCACCGTCAGACTCAAGGCCCCAAGCCACCACGCTGCGCCGCGAGGTCACAGCGGCGAAGGCGTTGTTGCTAGCACTCAATCGCTCGCTGCCGCGCGCAGCGATCACATGCATACCGTAGCGCCATTGATCCCCTCCCCAGCAAAAGACTTCGCCGTCATTGCGCAGCGCGGCAAAGGCGCTATCAGCTCCAACGATTTGCACAATGTCAAATAGCTGCGTCGCAATCACGGGAGGAACGGTGCCTCCATGCAAGGCATTTCCCCATGTCGTTACTGATCCATTCTGATGCAGCGCGGCAAATGCGGAGCTGGCTGCTGCAACTTGAGCCCCGTCCCGAAGACCCGCCGGTGCGCTGCCACCATTGTCTGCGTTGCCCCAGCACGTAACGCTTCCGTCAGTATGCAGGCCCGCATAAGCCTGGCTGTTTGCCACCACACAGCGTATACCTGCCAAGTTGGCAGGTGGGGCAATGGCGCCCGCACCCCAACCGAAAATCGTGCCATCATCCTTGACGATGCATCCGCTTCGATAGGCGGAAAAACTGGCATTTCCGGTCGCATTGACCGGGCGTAGCGTAAGGGTTTCGATGGTACCGCCCGTCTTGGTCGACCGCACCAGCAGCGGCTGCTCTGGGTGCGTGTCCAAAAAGAATGCATCTGTAGAGCGCTCGCTGAACCCTTGATAATGCCATTCGAAGGTGGCTTGGGAATCTGGACTTGCCGCCTGCAGGCGGCACGTATTGGCGTGATAGAAAGGGCTGGTTTGTGAGCGGGAACCCATGACGGTCAGTGTGGATACCGCAGCTTGACCAACCTGCAGCAGCGCTGGCTCTGAAAGGTAGGATTGTCCATTTACCTTGACGCTATACGAGACCTCCAGGTTTCCGCCCCTCAGCAGCGTGGCCAAGCGTTTCTCGAAAGAGACACTGTGTGGCTTGCCTATCTGTGACGGCTGACTTATGAAGATTTGCTGTGCGTCATAGACCGTGGTGCCACTGGTAGTGACCCCTTCCCAGTGCACTGTAATCTCATCACCTATATCCATGAAGTCATACGCGGGCACGATCACTTCCTGATAATCCCCAGTGATTTTGTCCGGGTCCAGTACCGTCCCGAATACCCCAACCACATGTGGCTTAGCCAGTCTTGGAGGGGTGCCAATCACCGTCAGTGTCAGCAGGTCTGACTGACGTAGCTCCATGCCTGGGTTACCGCTGTCATCAACATAGGCCTCATACAGTACCTGGGCCGTACTACCCGCCAGTGCAGCAGCTTGACGATGGGGTAGCAACACAGTAACGGGTGAATAGGGGGTAGTTGTATGGGTATCAAGCCGAACCTCCATAGCCGGGCCTATCACCGGGCTGCCGCGCCAGATTACGGTCAATGGCGTGTTGGCGATTGGGAAGTGAGGATGTACCAGCACCATGATCCGGACATCGTCCCCGTTGAGCACATCGACATCCAAAATGTAATTCGGTGCCTGGTCTACCAACGGTGGTGGAAAAACGCCAGGCCGCGTCACTGTCACCTGGACGGCGAGGCTATACAGTGACCAATTGTTAACGATGTCACGTACGTCGTAACGAACCGTAAGCTTGCTTCCTGGGTTATCGGCAATGATTGAGGCGGGTACCACAATGGTGATTGGAATGTCCGGATTACTGGCTTGGTCAGCGCTGACGGTGATCTTGATCGGGACACCTGCCCAGTACAACGTCACGATGTCGCCTTTGCAGAGATTGTCGTAGCGCGGGATAGTGACTAAAAGATCGTTGTTTGGCGCGGGGTTGCTAGGTATGCCGCTTGGTAATCTCAACCGCTCATTGATATAGGGGGTCGAAGGATCGGTATCCGGGTTACCGGGGACGGTCTGCTTGACGGGAAAAGGTCCTACATCACGAGATGTGCTGAAGGCACTAGAGGGCGGCACTAAGTGGTGATAGTGCAGAATGACCTCCCCCTCGAAGGGGAACTCAGCAGGCAGCACATAAAAAGTGACCAGCCCATTCGTTATATCATCATTCCGCAAGGTGTGCCCGGCGATGATTCGATCATTTATGTAGAGGTAGAGATTATCATCTTTCAGCATGGAGAGTTGCAGCACCACCTGTACCACGACGCAGTTCAGAGGGTCATGTAAATCACTTTTATTAAGGCCGCCGTGGACTAATATGGCCGGCACATGCGGGGCGGGCAGCGTAGGGGCGCCCGGATGCCTTGTAGGCTGATCTGGAAGTTCCAAGGCTCGTGCCGCCTGCTGTCGGGCAATTTGTAGTTGCAATGAACACACATAGTTCTTTAAAGCCGTCATGATAGTTGCCTCTTTGCAGGCGCGAGCAATGAATAGTGTTAGTCATGAGCATAGGATAGAACGGAGAAAAAACCGGTCGAAAATTTAGTCTTTTAGTTAAAGCTATAAGAGCGCAAACTCTCTATTCGCCAGCAAATGAATATTATTATTCAAGATGACTTGGTGTGTTTTTTCTTTTACGGAAACTAAGTTTTGAGCGGGCTTGCCCCTACCACACTGGACACCAACTCCCCGTCAAACCGATGCCGCCGCCGAGCGACTAAACTCTCTCGGCGACCGGCTTCTCAAAGCGCGGTATTGGTGCTGCTGATTGTGATGCTCGGCTGGAGCACCCCACTGTCCAGGTGCTCCTGGCGCAGGGCCTCGGCGGCCAAGGCGGTGGTATCCAGATATAGGATCAGCTCATGTGTTCCAGCATGCTGGGTTGCAGCACTACTTGCACCGCTACCAGCACGTTGGGGTCGTCCAGGTCGTTCTTGTTGAGGCCGCCGTGCACGACGAGGGCCGGAATCTGGGGAGCAGACAGCGTGGGCGTGGCGGGCTGACTTAGGCTGATCTGCAGGTGCAGCAGGTGCAGGTGCAGGTGCAGGGTATCGTGAGCGTGGTCATGGCAGGGCTCTTGTGAGGTTCAGGTCGAGAGCGACTGTTATGACGGTAAAAGATGAATGGGGAATCGACCGGTCGAAAACTCAGGCGTTTATTAGAGCAACCAAAGATGTAGTATTGACGACAGCTAAATAATGAACAATATTTTTCGAGTGCAAGCCTTATATCAATTCTTATACACGTCGGGCGTCAATTGTATTCTTGCCTGGCCTCCGGCTTGGGGGTAAGTAGCAATGACCACTCCCCCCTGCCCGGTCGACTCTACACTCTGTTCAGGTCATCCTTAGAAATTATAACGGGCGCCAAGGCTGATACCCCAGGGCTGTTCCAGATTCTGGCCTTTGACATAGTCGAAGTCCGCATGCAATTTCAGTCGTTCCGACACCTGAACCGCAGTCCCCACGCCCAATTCTGCACGCCCCCCCGACAAATCGCTGGTGAAACGATTGCCATTGACCTTGACTTCGTTGTTGTTGGCGAATTCCTGTGCGATGGCGACTTTGCCGTAGTAATCGAAATAGCCAAGGTTGGCCAACTTTCGCGTCTGACCGATGTGCGTGCCGATCTTGCCCAGCAGCGAATCGGCCTTGTTGCTGCGCGCCTGCATGCCGTTGTCCAGTTCGTACTGCTCACCTTGTACCTGCAGCATCGAAAACTGTGCGAAAGGGGTGACGAACACGCCATTGTCCAGATCGACGCGCTTGCCTGCCTCTACAGAAACGCCCAGACCCTGGTTGTTGTAATCGCCACGGGAACGCTGGCCGTCGCTCATGCGTACATCAGACTTGTTCTGAAAGCGGTTGAGCTTCATCAAGGCATCGACGTAGTAACCATCATCGGCAAGCCAGGTGCCGTACAGGCCAACATAGTAACTGTCGACACTACCCGTGGTACCGCCCGCAAGATCCAGGTCGGAACGGCTGTAGCCGCCCATCACGCCTACCAGCATCTTGCCGTCGCCGACTGGCAGTGCACCATCGGCGCCCACGCTCAAACCTTGCTGGCGCTGCTGGTAGCCCACTCCGCCGCCGGCGGAGAGATTATAGCGGTTGCCGTAAGTACGGCTCCACACCCCGCTTTCGCCGGTGCCCATGCGCAGTTCACCCATGCGTGAGCGCAGCGTCGAGGATTCGCCGTACCACACGGTGGGTGCTGCGCTGAACAAACCGAGCACCGATCGAGTACCAGGCGTAACGACCTCGCCGGGACGTTGCACCAGAAGCCAGTCATTGCCCTGTCGTTGCAAATCGTAGACGAAGGTGCCCAGGTCCACCTGACCACCCAAGACGGCGAATTGCGCGTCACCACTGCCTGTCTTGACCACTTCAAGTGGGCTTTGGCCCTTGCCGACATCGGTACCCGTATTCTGAATCGCCAGTTGGTGATTGCCACTGGCGTTGCCGCTGACCACGACCTTGTCACCGATACCGGCGGCCATGTCCGTGCCCAGGCCGAAGGTGCCGCTGCCATTCAAGGTGTCGAGGTCGAGCTGATGAAAGTTGCCATTGGCGCCGCCCAGGTCCACCCGACCGTTGCCCAGGGTCAGGTCTTGCACATTGGCGTTTGCGGTGAGCGTCCACGAGGCGTTTTCAATGGCCAGTGTCTGCACACCCGCCATGGTGCCGTTCAAACTTGCTTCGTTGGTCAGGTTCACGGCCGTGCGCGCGGTGTCGGCGACCACGATGTCGCCAGTCAAATGGCTATTGCTCACGGCGAAATCCACGTTGGCATTCTTGGCCACTTCGAGGATGACCCCGTTGCCACCCGTGAGGGTCCCGCCGTTGCTGACGGTAATGTTGGCCTGGCTAGGGCGGTTGTCGAAGAAGGATTCCACCTTGATGGCGCTAGCGCCTTTACCCTCGATGTGGGCGTTGTCCACCACCAGGCTGTTACGCCAGGACGCGGGGTCCTCATGGCGATTGGAACTGATGGCCACGCCATACCTGTCACCGACGACCTGGCTCTTCTGGACGACCTCCGCCGTGCCATTGACCAAGGCGATACCCACGCCGCCATCCATGTTGCCGTTACCGCCGTTGTCGGCGCCGTATACCTGGGTGTTAGCCAGCGAAACGGAGCCTTTCATCGGTACATTGACCCCACGACCAATGCTGGAGATACGGCTGTTATAAACCTGCGCGACGCTGCCGTCGGTGACGTTCA
Source organism: Pseudomonas sp. RIT-PI-a (assembly GCF_001187875.1). NCBI lineage: Bacteria > Pseudomonadati > Pseudomonadota > Gammaproteobacteria > Pseudomonadales > Pseudomonadaceae > Pseudomonas > Pseudomonas sp. RIT-PI-a. The sequence continues at coordinate 6,173 of NZ_LGIR01000002.1, read as the reverse complement.
AGGCAGTGCGAGTACCGCCGTCCAAAGTGCTGTTGCGGATGGTTGCCGTAGAGTTGCTCAGATAGATTTCCTGATCCTGACCCATCGACGCGCCTTCCATGAAGAGGTTCGCATCGAAGCTACGAACCTCCTGCACCTGGCCTCCCGGGAGCACGTTGAGTGTGGCGCCGTTCTCGATCAGCCATGAGTGATTGCCACTGGCGGGGCCGACGTCGGCGGATGCATCGGGACCGCTGAGGTATTGCGGTGTGGCAAGCGTATGGCAGGGTAACAACAGAACAGTTAAAAGAGCGGGCGGGACTGCTTTTCGGGAAAAACACGGGTTCATGCAAGGTATCTCGGACATTGTGATCATGCTGGGCTCAATGCCTTGGCATTTGGGATCGACTATCCTAGGTTCTCTGCTGAATATTTTACGTAGGACGAGTCCCGCTTACTTGTAAGAATCGTCCTAGTATCCTCCGTATTTGAATGTATCTCACCACGCGTATCGTACGCCCAGACTTCCCCCCCAAGGCTGCTCGATACTTTTACCTTTGCTGTAATCGAAATCGGCATGCAGTTGGAATGCCTCTGTGAGCTGGGCGGAAATTCCGGCGCCTAATTCACCGCGGCTGCCCGACAAATCATTGTTGAATGAATAGGTGTCGTTGATTTTTACCCGGTTCGACTTGGCGAACTCATGGGCGGCTGCAATTTTTATATAGGGCTGTACGCTCCCGCCACCGGGCAATGCGAACTGCCGTCCGACATGACTGCCCACTTTCCCCAGCAACGAGTCGGCATGATTGCCGCGCGCTTGCATCCCGTTGTCGAGGTCGTACTTTTCGCCCTGGACCCGCAGGGCAGATAATTGTGCATAGGGCTCTACAAACCAGCCATCGGCCAGCTTGATATGCTTGCCGACTTCGACCGAGCCGCCCACCCCGTAGGTATCGTAGTCGCCGCCTGTGCGCTGGCCATCGCTCATCCGAACGTCTGATCCGTTCTGGAAGCGGTTGGCCTTGATCAATGCATCCACGTAATAACCCGATTCACTGAGCCAAGTGGTATAGACGCCCAGAGAGTAGCTATCTACATGGCCGTTGGTGCCAGCGGCCATGTCCAGGTCGGAGCGACTGTAGCCTCCCATTACCCCCAGCATCCATTGGCCATTGGCCGCCGGTAACGGAGTGTCCACACCAAAACTCATCCCCCGTTGCCGTTGCCGGTAGGCAACCCCACCTGCGGCGGATAGATCAGACCTGCCGCCGAAGGCTCGCAGCCACGGCCCGCTAATGCTGCGTCCTGTGCGCAGATCCCCCATGCGACTGAGCAAGGTGGTGGTTTCTCCGTACCACACCGTAGGTGCCGCATTGAATAGCCCCAGCACTGCCCTGGCGCTGGGGCTAACAATCGGACCACCAGGCTCACCTGGCGCCTCCGGTTCACCTGGCACTTCAGGTTCGCCGGGCCCGCCCGGCACCTCCGGTTCCCCTGGCCCGCCAGGCTGCTCGGGCTCACCTGGCACCTCCGGTTCCCCTGGCCCACCAGGCTCTCCAGGTTCACCGGGTACCTCTGGCTCGCCGGGCCCGCCTGGCTCCTCGGGCTTACCTGGCTCCCCAACGGTACTTCGCACCAGCGCCCAGTCATTTCCCTGATGGGCCAGTTCGTATACAAAAGTGCCCGCATCCACCTGCCCACCTGCCACCGCAAAGGTCGCCGCCCCACCACCCGTTTCAACGACAACCAGCCCGGTATTGCTTGCCTGTGGCTCGGCCCCACTGTTGGCGATTTGCAAACTATGACTGCCCTCAGCCTGGCCGGTCACGACCAACAAATCACCTTGGCCACTGGCGATATCGGTGTTGAGCCCGAAAGTACCTGCGCCAGTCAGGCTATCCATGGTCAAGGTACGGAAGGCGCCACCAGTACCTGCAAGATTCACTCGACTGGCGTTGATGGACAGTCCGCCGACCCGGGAGCTCCCCGTCATGTTCCATACAGAGCCGCCATCGAGTGTCACTTGGTTGGCTCCGATGACTTGCCCAGTCAGAGTAGAGGCATTGCTCAGGTCCAATCGGGTGGTTACCCCGGTAGCGCTGACATTGCCCTGCATGGTGCTGCCATCGAGCGACAGGGTGGTATTGGTAGGATTACTGGCATTCAGCGAGCCTTGCAGCTCCGCGCCATTACGAAAGGCAAGCACCGCTTCGGATTGCTCTTGCAGGTTGATATCGCCGCTGAGCGTGCTGTTGTCCACCTCCAGTTGCAGCGCTGCCAAGACCGCAATCGCACTGTTGCCCGTCAGCCGGCTGCCGTTGTTCAATACTACGTTCGCCGCCGCTCCACTGGCAGCATTGATACCGCCCTGCACTGTGCTTGCGTCGACTTCCACCGTCGCGGTGGTGCCAGCGGCCAGGTCCATGGCAATGCCGTTGCCCCCTGACAATGTCGATCCATTGCGCAGTAGCAACTGCGCCACCGGCAGCTCGGCACCACGCAAGGGGACCAGCGCAATCCCGCTGCCAAACTGTGATTGCACGCTGGAATTGTCAACGATCAAGGTCGATACATGGCCATCGTCACCTGGGGTAAAGCGATCGCCACTGAACACAGCGCCATTGCTCGAACCCACCACCTGAGAACCCTCGCCCAAGGTCACTGTACCTCCCAGCATGACAATACCAGCGCCATCGACAAGTGGCACGGTACCGCCAAGGCCCACCACCGTGACTTGAGTATTGCGCGCAATCACCTCGCCGCCAGCCAGCAGGTTCAAGCCTCGCTGAACCGCCGTGACCTGGCTGTTGAGCAATGAGAGCAGTGAGCCACGTCGGACCGTGGCACCGCTGTCGGCCGTATTGAGCAGCGAGCTGTCCACTACCATGGCCAGCGCCCCTTGGTCCAATTCCAGCACCCGTCCAGTGTTCGCTATCGACGAGGCCCCGTTCAAGTTGACCGTAGAGGCCTCGGCGAAGATTTCCTGGCTTTGCGCTCCGGGGTTCAACTTCAAGGTAGCCGCCTGACTGAGGTTCCAGAAGGTCGGCACATCTCCCGGATTGACAGTGGCAGTGGCGGGCCCCACCAACGTGGCAGCCTGGGCGCCGATCACCGTCTGACTCAACAGTGCGGCGGTGACGGCGTAGAGAGCAGTGAGCTGAACGGAATTCGGCAGATTCATGGCGCGGCCCCAGAACTGGCAAGAGGAATGAAGTCGTATGGAACTCAATAAAGTTCATCGCCCTTAAAAAGTCCATGTAATAAACCATTCATTTCAAAGCGCCCTGAAAGTATCTTTTCAAAACAAGCTTGCTGAAGCTGCCATCAAGGCGGCGACACTGATGTCAATAGACTTTCATGTTGACCATCCATGAATTAATCAGTACGACGAATAGCCGCCGATCAGAAATCGTTTGTTGCGCGTTTGTAATTACTAATTGGAGTGCTAGCGTTATTCAAGCAACGCCCCTACTCACTAAAAACATTGCTGAATCGCGGAGAGTTCGAAGCGCGTGCCCCTGTGTGAATAATGGAAATATATTTACGCCGGTGCTGTTTGTTATCCCCTCGTTCAGTATCAGGAGAATGCACATGACTGTTCAAAAAGGCTTGCCTCCCTCCGGTCGTCGCGTGTCTTACAGCCCGACACCGCGTGTTGCGCCTTATCTTGCGGCAGAATTTGTCGATAAAATCATCCCGCCAGGTGCGGGCTATCCGAACAATATTCTAAAAACCACCGCGCTGCCGGCCACGGTCAAGGTCAGCGTGCCTTGGAACGATGATTTCTATGAGGACGATATCATCACACTCGAGTGGGATGGCGTTCGAGTCACTTCATCCAGTTACCCTATCACCGCACAGGACGAGACAGACAAAAAAGCGCTGATTCTGGACTTGCCATTGACTGCCGCGGATAACTTTGACCAGACGCCGCATCGTTTGCGTTACATCATCGACTGGTCTGACGCCGGCGCCGACAGCTTCGGAGAGAATCAGGACTCATGGGTCGACACCACTGCACCGGGTTCTCCTGTGCTGGGCCGTTTGACTTTTCCTGGCGTGCCGCCGGGTGACCCGCTGGTTATTACGCTGGATTTGCTCGACGCCAACGATAACCTGATTGGCGTGGTCGCCAGCTACAATGGGGAGTGGCAAGGTGATCTGATTGAAGTCTACATCGAGACCGCCGGGACCAAGACCTGGCTGACCCCTGGCACGCGTCTCCCGCCCGGCGCTATTGGCACTCAGCCGCCATCCGTTGTTTTTCCACTGGCTGATCTGGAAGCGGCGGGGGATCAGACCGTGCACCTGCTCGGCTACCGCGTCACTGACCTGGCCGGCAATATTTCCGCGCTCTCACAAGAGGTTGCTGCACGTTTCGTACTGAACGATATACCTATCACCGTGCCAGCGCCGATAGTCCCTCTGTTTGACGATGGCGGCATCGTCGATGAGGCCGATGCACGTGTACTCACCGCCGAGATCCCTCCGATTACCCCAGTGCATGTGAATGATGAAATCGTACTTCGGTGGGGTACTCAGGTGGTCGCCAGAGATTTCATCACCAACATCGCGGCGGACCCCTTGCTCAGGTTGCCGATTCCCTATAGCGCCGTCCTCAATGGCGGGGGGACAGGCAGCCCAACGCGCTATACCACCGTTGTCGACTACGATGTATTACGTGACGGCGTCTACCTGACCACTTCACTGAAACTGATAAACGTATTCGTGGACGTGACGCTGCCTGGCGGCCCGGATCCCGACCCTACCAGCCCTGAGCACGGTGAATTGTTGGAGGCCAGCGTGCTGAGCACCGCCTCCGGCGCCGTAGTCAACGTCATCTCGGCGGGTCAATACACGGTGCCGGCCAATGTCACAGTGCCTTGGCCTACCGCAGAAGATTTCGCAGTTAACGACCTCATTACGGTATTCTGGAAAGGTGTTGCCATCACCACGCCACCTCGCCCTGTTAGCCAACCTGAGTTCACCGGCAAAACGCTGCAGCCTTTTCCACTGACCCCAGCGCAAATCGCCACGGGTGGCGCGGGACTGGTTCCACTGTCCTACACCGTGACCCGCCGGATCGGGTCAAGCAACGGCTATCCCCCTGTCGAAAATACCAGCCGCTCTAAAGAGCAGATCGTGCAGGTGACTTCCCCCAGCGAGCTTCCGGGGGGCGGCAGCAGCTTACCGATTGGTGCATTCCAGGGGCTTAACCCATCCGGGTATATCGACCGCTGCAATTCGGTGAGTGGCATGGTGTATCGCGTGCCGCTCACTTATACAAATGTAGCCAGGGGCGATCTGATCACGATCACTTTTCGCGGTCTGGAGGGGACCACTGGCACTAACGAGCTTGCTGGAACCTTGCACACGGCGACGGACGATGTGGGGCAAACGGAATTGGACAATGGTTTCCTCGAGTTCCGAATTCCTGCCAGCGTCCTGGCGCCCGATCTGTATCCAGTGCGTCGCAATAGAGCGGAGGTGAGTCATACCGCCAAGAATGTCCACGGAGAGGGCAGTACCAATCCCCCCAGTTACACCCCGATAACCATGGTTGGGCAGGTGTGCCCAACGCCTTGACATTAACGCTTGCGGCACGTTCATTTTTAGCGGCGGCTGCATATTTAGCCTGATGCAATTCACAGCTGGGTTACCTCCCGCAGGGATGTAACCTGGCTTTTTTGCTTTGTAATCTATGTAACGATTCTGATATCAGCAAGCCCGGCGCTGATCTGACACCTGTCCGAAAGTATAGGCTGCAGCTTGATCGCTACCACCTGTTAAATCTGCGGATTATTATTTTCCATGGACTACATCGGTGCTAGCCCTGAAGCGCCTTTCTCTACAAGCCTTCATACGCCTTCCGCAAGTTTGCTCCATTCAACCACTGAGTAACCTTCGTGGGCGCCGCCGGTCACCCGTTCTGGCATTGGGCAATGAATAAGACCGTACTTGATTCGAGCTCATGAACGTTTACTTTCAACGCTATTCGATGCTTTTATACTACTCCGGCACATCAATAAATAAACGCCTATATTTTCGACCGGTTATTTTCCATTTCCACAACTAACGTCACAGCAGTCGCTCTCCACTTCAACTTCACAAGAGCCCTGCCATGACGACCCTCAACAATTTCCTGCGCCTGCTTCAGCTGGAGATCCAGCAAAGTCAGTCTCCCGCCATCA
>NZ_LGIR01000016.1:0-34996 GCF_001187875.1 Pseudomonas sp. RIT-PI-a | reverse complement strand
GCGCTCCGGGCGGGGCCATGGCCCGATGCTGCCTGCCTCGCTGCGATATGTATTGGAGAATGGCGTGTATCGCTGACGCGGCTTTGCCCCGCTGCTACAGGGGTTTGGCGCTTTTCTGTAGCAGCGGCGCAAGCCGCGTCCGGCCGCACCGCGCCGGCGGGATCACGCCAATTCGAACAGCACCTCTTGCGCCCCTTCCCACAACGTCTTCACGCCCAGGGCTCGAAGGTTTTCCTTGCCCTGCACAATGGTCAGGAAATGATTGCCGGCCAACTGCCCCATCTTGCTGGCGAAACAGCACGAGCCGTAGGCCAGCAGGATTTCCGTTTCGCTGTACGGCCCCGGATAAAACAGCACGTCCCCTACCGACGGGTGACTGGTGTGATTCTCGAAGCCGACCGGCGCATCGCCTCGCAGCAACTGAAATTCACCCAACGGCACCCAGCACGCCTCGCCGCTCCAGCGTACGTGGATGATTTTCTGCCGATAGGGCAGCAGCTTGAGAAACGCCTCCACCGTCTGCGGTGCGTCGGGGTGGGTTTCGGCCAAGAATTCATAGCCGCCGGAGGTGATCTTGATGCTGGGCATGGTGCAGCTCCTGGGAAAATCCCATCCTTACCCATTGCCCGACGATTTTGAAGCGTTGACCATTATTCTTTTCGTCGCACAGGCGGGCTAAGCTAGGGCCATGGATGACTCTGACTACCTGCGTTTGCTCACCAGCCAGGCCGAGCAAGCCAACGCCTTTCTGTCCAATGCGCGCAAATGGGAGCGCGAGCGTTGGGTGTGCGAGCGCCTTTTGCAGGGTCTGAACATCACCTACCGCGACGACGAGTTCACCCCTGCAGGCCAGGAGCCGCCGGACGTGCTGTTTCGCGACGCCAGTTTCGAAGTGTTTTTCGTACTCGATGAAGGTCGCCGGCTCAATGATGAATGGCGTGAAGAGCTGCAACGTCGCCGCAGCGCCTTCTCCCTCAGCCAACTGGTGCGCCGCGAAGCTCGGCCCAAGCGCATTCGTGCGCCCGAGCTGCTGCAGCGGCTGGCGCCGACCCTGCGCAAGAAAGCCCATAACTATCGCGAACGTGGCCTGGACCTGGGCGAGCTGGACATCATTGCCTTCGCCAGCCTCAAACGCGAAACCCTGGACCTGAACAGCCATTTCCCGCCGCCTACCGAATTTCTCCGCCAGGGCTGGCGCTCGCTGTCGCTGGTCGGGCCCACCTTCGCACGGGTCTTGTTCGCCCATCCGGATGCGCCGGATTTTCTACGCAACAACCTGGGCCGCAGCATCGTTTTCGATGTCGGCATCAGTTTGTGACAACCGCCATTGACCAGCCATGGCGTATCCGCAGCGGCGATGATACAAAGCGTCATCGTCCGTACCGACTGTCAGGAACCCTGTAGCCTTGCCAGCGTCTGAAACGTCTACCTGTTCATGGTTCCAAGCCCTGCCACGTGAACCGCGCCCTATGGGTCGGCGGTTGTCTGTGTGCTTGTCGGCAGCAAGTCGAGCGTCCGCTCCTTGCCTCGATAACCGCCGTCGCAGGGCCCGTGGAACCCTCTGCCTGAAGGTATGGAGCTATGAGCTGCCTTGCGCTCGCCCCCCTCGCAGACCCAACGAATTCCTTAACCTTATGAGAGCTTTCCATGACACATCGCATCGTTATCGTCGGCGGCGGCGCCGGCGGCCTGGAACTGGCCACCAGCCTGGGCAAGACCTTGGGCAAGCGCGGCACGGCCAACATCACGCTGGTGGACGCCAACCTGACCCATATCTGGAAACCGCTGTTGCATGAAGTGGCAGCCGGTTCGCTGAATTCGTCAGAAGACGAGCTCAACTACGTTGCCCAGGCCAAGTGGAATCATTTCGAGTTCCAGCTGGGTCGCATGAGTGGCCTGGACCGGGCGGCCAAGCAGATCCAGCTGAGCGCTACCCTGGATCCGGAAACCGGTCTGGAGCTGGTACCGGCGCGCAGCATTGGCTACGACACGCTAGTGATCGCCGTGGGCAGCACCACCAATGACTTCGGTACCCAGGGTGCAGCCGAGCATTGTCTGTTCTTGGACACGCGCAAGCAGGCCGAGCGCTTTCATCAGCAGCTGCTCAACCACTATCTGCGTGCGCACGCCGGACACGATGAAAGCCGCGCGCAGATCAGCGTGGCCATCGTCGGTGCCGGTGCCACAGGGGTTGAGCTGGCGGCCGAGCTGCACAATGCGGCCAAGGAACTGGCGGCCTATGGTCTGGGCCGCATCGCGCCCGAGAACATGCGCATCACCTTGATCGAAGCCGGTCCGCGGGTGTTGCCGGCGCTGCCGGAGCGTATCGGTCAACCGGTGCACCAGACTCTGGAAAAACTGGGCGTGACGGTGCTGACCAATGCCGCCGTGAGTGAAGTGACTGCAGAAAGCCTGCTGACCAGCAGTGGCCAGGTCATTCCTGCCAGCCTGAAGGTGTGGGCGGCGGGCATTCGGGCGCCGGGTTTCCTCAAGGACATCGATGGCCTGGAGACCAACCGCATCAATCAGTTGGTGGTGCGCCCGACCTTGCAGACCACTCACGACGACGACATCTTTGCGTTCGGCGACTGCGCGGCGTGCCCGCAGCCGGGTACCGATCGCAACGTGCCGCCGCGCGCTCAGGCCGCCCACCAGCAGGCTTCGTTGCTGGCCAAGTCGCTCAAGCTGCGCATCGAGGGCAAGGCCCTGCCGGAGTACACCTACAAGGATTACGGCTCGCTGATTTCGCTCTCGCACTTTTCGGCGGTGGGCAATCTGATGGGTAACCTGACCGGCAGCGTGATGCTGGAAGGCTGGCTGGCACGCATGTTCTACGTGTCGCTGTACCGGATGCACCAGGCAGCGTTGTATGGCTTGTTCCGCACCGGCATGTTGATGCTGGGCAGCCGTATCGGACGCGGCACGGAGCCGCGATTGAAGTTGCATTGATGGAGGATCGGCCGCGTTACGTTTGACGTGACGCGGTGATGCCGGACGCGGCTTGCGCCGCTGCTACAGGGGGGGTGTATTGAATTGGGGGCAAAAAAAAAGGCGCCTATGACAGGCGCCTTTCGTCGAATATGGTCGGGGTAAGGGGATTCGAACTCCTGACATCCTGCTCCCAAAGCAGGCGCGCTACCGGACTGCGCTATACCCCGGTACAAAAAAGGCACCCCGGAAGGCGCCTTTTCTGCTGCCCACCGGTGTTAATCGGTGGGGCTTTTAAGATTCGACCCGGCGAACCGGAATCAAAAATGGTGGGTCGTGTGGGATTCGAACCTACGACCAATTGGTTAAAAGCCAACTGCTCTACCAACTGAGCTAACGACCCAAATATGGTCGGGGTAAGGGGATTCGAACTCCTGACATCCTGCTCCCAAAGCAGGCGCGCTACCGGACTGCGCTATACCCCGATATGAAATTTGGCTCCGTGACCAGGACTCGAACCTGGGACCCAATGATTAACAGTCATTTGCTCTACCGACTGAGCTATCACGGAACTATCAATTTCAGTACATCTACAGCCAATTTCAGTACATCTACATCTGCTACAGCTTCAAGCCTGTATCACTACCGCCTTGAACTCTTCGACCTGTTCGCATCGCTGCGTTCATGTCTCTGAGGCGCGCTATTCTACAATCTTCAAAACCCCTGTCAACCCTTTAAATTGCTTTCAAGACACTGATTTGCAACTTTTTTTCAGAACCGGATGAAGCGTTTGGTTCTGCGGGATGACCGACAGCGGGGCGCACTTTACAAGCCTTGAAACGAAAATGCAATGGGAAATCAAAGAGGTGTGTCAGTGAGGGCCTCTTCGCGGGCAGAGGGCTCGCCGCCCGCCCCGCTCCCACAATATGCCTATGGAAAGGCCCTCACTGACCCTCATCAATCAAGCAAACACAATCTCATCATCCACCACCGACGCCTGCACCGAGGTCCCCGGCAGGAATTTGCCCGAGAGGATCAGCTGCGCCAGCGGGTTCTCGATCCAGCGCTGGATCGCGCGCTTCAGCGGCCGCGCGCCATACACCGGGTCGTAGCCCACTGCGATCAGTTTATCCAGCGCCTCGTCGCTCAGCTCCAGACTCAGGTCGCGCTCGGCCAGACGGCTGCGCAAGCGGGCCAATTGGATCTGCGTGATCCCGGCAATCTGATCGCGCGCCAGCGGTTCGAAGATCACCACCTCGTCGATCCGGTTGACGAACTCCGGACGGAAATGGCTGGTCACTGCATCCATGACCGCTGCGCGTTGCGCCTCGCGGTCGCCGACCAGCTCCTGGATACGCGCCGACCCCAGGTTCGAGGTCATGACGATCACGGTGTTGCGGAAGTCCACGGTGCGGCCGTGACTGTCGGTCAGACGTCCATCCTCGAGCACCTGCAGGAGAATGTTGAACACGTCCGGGTGCGCCTTCTCCACTTCGTCCAAGAGCAACACCGAGTACGGCTTGCGACGGACCGCTTCGGTCAGATAGCCGCCTTCTTCATAACCCACGTACCCGGGTGGTGCGCCGATCAGGCGGGCCACCGAATGCTTCTCCATGAACTCCGACATGTCGATGCGCACCATCGCCTCCTCGGTGTCGAAGAGGAACTCGGCCAGCGCCTTGCACAGCTCGGTCTTGCCCACGCCGGTGGGGCCGAGGAACATGAACGAGCCGCTCGGACGGTTCGGGTCGGACAGGCCGGCACGCGAACGGCGTACCGCGTTCGACACGGCCACTACGGCCTCTTCCTGGCCGATCACGCGCTGATGCAACAGGCTTTCCATCTTCAGCAGCTTGTCGCGCTCGCCTTCGAGCATTTTCGACACCGGAATCCCGGTCCATTTGGACACCACTTCGGCGATTTCTTCCTCGGTGACCTTGCTACGCAGCAACTGGTTGTCACTCTTGCCATGCTGGTCGACCATCTGCAGGCTGCGCTCCAGGTCCGGGATTACCCCGTACTGCAATTCGGCCATGCGGCTCAGGTCGCCACGCCGACGCGCGGTTTCCAGCTCCTGACGGGACTGCTCGATCTTCTGCTGAATCTGCGCGGAGCCCTGCACTTCGGCTTTTTCCGACGTCCAGATCTCTTCCAGGTCGGCGTATTCGCGTTCCAGCCGGGCAATTTCTTCCGTCAGTTTTTCCAGACGCTTGATCGCAGCTTCGTCGTCTTCCTTCTTCAGGGCCTGGGACTCGACCTTGAGCTGGATCAGGCGACGCTCCAGGCGGTCCAGGACCTCGGGCTTGGAGTCGATTTCCATGCGGATGCGGCTGGCCGCTTCGTCGATCAGGTCGATGGCCTTGTCCGGCAGCTGGCGATCGGTGATGTAGCGATGGCTCAGCTTGGCGGCCGCGATGATCGCGCCATCGGTAATTGCCACCTTGTGGTGAACCTCGTAGCGCTCCTTGAGGCCACGCAGGATGGCGATGGTGTCTTCCTCGCTCGGCTCATCGACCAGCACCTTCTGGAAGCGCCGCTCCAGCGCTGCGTCTTTCTCGATGTACTGGCGGTACTCGTTGAGCGTGGTGGCGCCTACGCAGTGCAGTTCGCCTCGGGCCAGCGCCGGCTTGAGCATGTTGCCAGCGTCCATGGAGCCCTCGCCTTTGCCGGCGCCGACCATGGTGTGCAGTTCGTCGATGAACAGAATGATCTGCCCTTCCTGCTTGGACAGTTCGTTGAGTAGCGACTTCAGGCGCTCCTCGAATTCACCGCGGAACTTGGCGCCGGCAATCAGCGCGCCCATGTCCAGGCTGAGCAGACGTTTGCCACGCAAGCCATCGGGCACTTCGCCATTGATGATGCGCTGGGCCAGGCCCTCGGCGATGGCGGTCTTGCCCACGCCGGGTTCGCCGATCAGCACCGGGTTGTTCTTGGTGCGACGCTGCAGCACCTGGATGGTCCGACGGATCTCGTCGTCACGGCCGATCACCGGATCGAGCTTGCCCTCCTCGGCGCGCTTGGTCAGGTCGACGGTGTATTTTTCCAACGCCTTGCGCGACTCCTCGGCGTTGGGGTCGTTGACCGCCTCGCCGCCACGCAGGTTGCTGATGGCGTTTTCAAGAGCTTTCTTGCTGACGCCCTGCCCCAACAGCAGCTTGCCGAGCTTGCTGTTGTCGTCCATGGCGGCCAGCAAGACCAGCTCGCTGGAGATGAATTGATCACCCTTCTGCTGCGCCAGCCGGTCGGCCTGATTGAGCAGGCGTGCCAGATCCTGGGACATATTGACGTCGCCGGTCGGGTTCTGGATTTTCGGCAATTGGTCGAGCTCTTTGCTCAACGCCTTGCGCAGGCTGTTGACGTCGAAACCGACCTGCATCAGCAGCGGACGAATCGAACCGCCCTGCTGGTCGAGTTGCGCCTGCATCAGGTGCGCGGGCTCGATGGCAGGATGGTCCATGCCAACGGCCAAGGATTGTGCGTCGGATAACGCGAGTTGAAGCTTGCTGGTCAAACGGTCTATACGCATGAGTCACCTTCCTGAAAGGGGCAGGCCGGAGCGATGGACACACCTGATGAAGAAAACCTGCCGGGGATGACAGTTAGATGGGGGGTGTTGGGGAAGATTCAAGGATGGGGGTTGTAGGTCTGGGTAGGTTGTGTCAGTGCTGGCCGCTTCGCCGCCTATCGCGCAAGCCCGCTCCCACACTGGGCTCGCTGAGGGGCCATTGGCTGCGAAGCTAGGGTTCCAGCCACACCAGTGAAGCGAATCGTCCGGTGACCGATGCGCGGCGATAGGAAAAGAAGCGCTCGTCTTCTACGGTGCACGATCCCCCGCCATACACCGCCGTCACTCCAGCCGCCGCCAGGCGAATCCGCGCCAGGGCATAGATGTCGGCCAAAAACTTGCCAGGTGCCGCACCCGACGCGAATGCATCGGCAGCATGCGGATGGATGGACATGAAGGCCTCACGTACCTCGGCCCCCACTTCGAAGCGCCGTGGACCGATGGCCTGCCCGAGCCAGGCCATGAGCTGCTCGGGCGGATCGCGGAACGTCTGCACTGTCGCTTCCAGAACGCCGGCCGCCAGCCCGCGCCAACCGGCATGAGCGGCGGCGACCTGGGTCCCGGCGCGATTGCAGAACAGCGCAGGCAGACAGTCGGCGGTCATCGATGTGCAGGCGATCCCCGGCGTAGCGGTCCAGCTCCCGTCGGCTTCCAGCACGCGGCTGGGGTCGGCTTCGACCACTCGCACCCCGTGCACCTGGTTCAGCCAAGCGGGCAGGATGCCGAAGTGAGCGGTCAGACGCAGGCGGTTCTGCACTACGCAGTGAGGATCGTCGCCCACGTGCGCGCCCAGGTTCAGGCTGTCATACGGCGCCGGGCTGACGCCGCCTTCACGGGTTGTCACGCAGGCCCTGACCGAAGCCGGAGCTGGCCAGTCGGGAAGCAACAGGCCCTGCGCGAAAGTGGTCACCCGATGAAGGCCTCGCGATCCTGCTTGAGCAGCGACAGCAGCCAGACGAAGTCATCGGGCAATGGCGATTCCCAGCCCATGCGCTCACCGGTCGTCGGATGGTCGAGCTCCAGGAAACGGGCGTGCAGGGCCTGGCGCGGAAAGGTTTTCAGTGCATCGACCATGGTCGCGCTGGCCGCGGGCGGAATGCGGAAGCGGCCGCCGTACGCCTGGTCGCCTACCAGGGGGAAGTTGATGTGCGACATGTGCACGCGGATCTGGTGGGTCCGGCCGGTTTCCAGCTTGACCCGCACGTGGGTGTGGGAGCGGAAGCGTTCGAGCACGCGGTAATGACTGACCGCCTGCTTGCCGCCTTCCATCACGGCCATGCGCTGGCGCTGCTGACCGTGCCGCCCGATCGGCGCGTTGATCTTGCCACCGGCGGTGACCACGCCGATGACGATGCACTCATAGATACGGCTCACCGAACGGCTCTGCAGCTGGGACACCAGCTGGGTCTGCGCCTGGATGGTCTTGGCCACCACCATCAGACCGGTGGTGTCCTTGTCCAGACGGTGAACGATGCCGGCACGCGGGACGTTGATGATGTCCGGCACATGGTGCAGCAGGGCATTGAGCAGGGTGCCGTCGGCGTGACCCGCGGCCGGGTGGACCACCAGGCCCGCCGGCTTGTTGATGACAAGGATCTGGTCGTCTTCGTAGACGATGTCCAGGTCGATGTCCTGAGCCACCCATTCACCCTGGGCTTCCTGCTCGGCATTGAGCTCGAGCAGGGCACCGCCATGCACGGTATCGCGCGGACGCAGAACGTCCCCGTCCACGGTCAGGCGGCCCTCTTTTATCCAGGCGGAAAGGCGCGAGCGCGAGTGCTCTGCGAATAGTTGGGCGGCGACTTGGTCGAGGCGTTGTCCGCCCAAATCGGACGGTACCTCTGCGCGAAGTTGTATGATCTCGGACATGCTCGGACTAGGCGGCGGCACAGCCTTTGGTTTCGGCTGCACGCTTGTGGTTAAATACGGCGTCTTTTGCCCCGGGGGTTCCACGGGGCGCTCATCATAACAGGACGGCCACGCCCGAGACAGCGGCCGTTTATAGGGACGCTAGCCGCCATGCAAGTGAAACACCTGCTGCTGATCGCCATCCTCGGACTCACCGCGGCCTGTTCTTCGACCAAAGAAGTGGTCGATGAAAACCTCAGCGAAGTCGAGCTGTACCAGCAGGCGCAGGCCGACCTGGACAACAACAGCTACACCAGTGCCACGGCCAAGCTCAAGGCGCTGGAGTCGCGTTATCCGTTCGGCCGCTATGCCGACCAGGCGCAGCTCGAGCTGATCTACGCCAACTACAAGAACTCCGAGCCCGAGGCGGCGAAGTCGGCTGCCGAGCGTTTCATCCGTCTGCATCCGCAGCACCCGAACGTCGACTACGCCTATTACCTCAAGGGCCTGACCTCGTTCGACCAGGACCGTGGCCTGGTGGCACGTTTCCTGCCGCTGGACATGACCAAGCGTGACCCTGGCGCTGCCCGTGACTCCTACAACGAGTTCGCCCAGCTCACCAGCCGCTACCCCAACAGCCGCTACGCGCCCGATGCCAAGCAGCGCATGATCTACCTGCGCAACCTGCTGGCCTCCTACGAAATCCACGTGGCCGACTACTACCTGACCCGTCAGGCCTACGTCGCAGCCGCCAACCGTGGCCGCTACGTGGTGGAAAACTTCCAGGAAACGCCGTCCGTCGGCGACGGCCTGGCGGTGATGACCGAAGCCTACATGCGTCTGCACCTGGACGATCTGGCGGCCACCACCCTGGAAACGTTGAAGGCCAACTATCCGGACCACCCGAGCCTGGAAGACGGCAAGTTCGTGCCTCAGCAGGACGAAGCGGACAACCGCTCGTGGATCTCCAAGGCCACCCTGGGCTGGATCGGTTCCAACACCGACCCGCTGCCACCGGGCGAAACCCGCGCCAACCAAGATGTGCAACGCCAGTATCAGGAAGCGCGCGACGCCATTCCGAAGGAACTGCTGCCCCCTGAGGACGGCGGCACCGCCGACCAGCAGCAGCCGAACGCCGAAGAAGGCAAGAGCCGCTCGTGGTTCAGCTACGCTACCTTTGGTCTGTTCGACTGAAGCGCGGTTGTACTGAAAAAAGGGGCTCCGGCCCCTTTTTTATTGGAATAACCGCCTGTGGGAGCGGGTCTCTGCCCGCGAAGGGCTCACAGCGGTCTGCCTGATACACCGCAGGGCCCCTTTCGCGGGCAGAGACCCGCTCCCACCGGTGTTTTTCCCAGCCAATGACTGCTCACACCAGAGCTGGCCAAGGCCTACCCTCGCCCGCCGCTTGCTCCGCGTCGGGCTCGCTCCTACACTGCGCCATCTTCCCTGGCAAAGCTGACCTTCCCATGATTCGCCTGATTTTCTGGATCGCCATCGTCTTCGCCGCCATCTGGCTGTGGCGCAGGTTCAAGACTCCCGCCCGCGCGCCTCGCGAAGAGCACAAGCCGGCCTCGCTGACCATGGTTCGCTGCGCCCAGTGCGGCGTGCACCTGCCAGAGGACAGCGCGTTGCGTCGTGACAGCCACTGGTATTGCAGCCAGCCCCATCTGGAGCAAGGGCCGGGCAACGGTGCCCGCTGAAGCGCAGTTTCTCGGCGGCGCCCAGGCGCAGCGGATGCTGCGCCTGTACCACCTCTACCGCTTGACCATTGGTCTGTCCCTGGTCCTGCTGATTTCCAGCAACATGGACAACCGCCTGCTGGAAGTCGCCGATGGCGAACTGTTCCGCGCCGGCAGCTGGCTCTACCTCATTCTCAACATCCTGGTCGTGGTGCTGATGGGCAACCCGCGTCGGGTGCTGCCGGTATTCAGCCTGGCCACCGCCGACGTGATCATGCTCGCCGGCCTGTTCTACGCGGGTGGCGGCACGCCCAGCGGCATCGGCAACCTGATGATCGCCTCCGTGGCCATGGGCAACCTGTTGCTGCGAGGTCGCCTCGGCCTGTTGATCGCCGCACTCGCCACCATCGGCATCATCTACCTGACGTTCTACCTGAGCATCTCCCGACCGGCCGCCGCCAACGACTACCTGCAGGCGAGTACCCTGGGTGTGTTGTGCTTCGCTGTGTGGTTTGTGGTTCAGGGGCTGAGCCGACTGTTGAGCACCAGCGAGAACCTGGCCGAACAGCGCGCCAGTGATGTCACCAGCCTGGAGGCCTTGAACTCGCTGATCCTGCAGCGCATGCGCACGGGCATTCTGGTGCTGGACACCGAACTGCGCGTGCAACTGGCCAACCAGGGCGCCCTGGCCCTGTTCGGGCGCATGACGCTCAATGGCGAACTGATCGCCGATCACTCCCCCGATTTGATCGAGCGTCTGTTGCAGTGGCAGACCAACCCAGCCTTGCGGGTCAAGAGTCTGAAGCTTTCGACCACCGGTCCGTCGATCCAGGCCAGCTTCATTGCCCTGCGCCGCGGTGGCGAGCAGCAGCAGACGCTGGTGTTTCTCGAAGACCTGTCGCAGATCGCGCAGCAGGCGCAACAGCTCAAGCTGGCTGCCCTGGGTCGCCTTACCGCCAGCATCGCCCACGAGATCCGTAATCCGCTGGGCGCCATCAGCCATGCAGGCCAGTTGCTGCAGGAGTCCGAAGACCTGCCGGCCGCCGACCGGCGCCTGACCCAGATCATTCAGGATCACTGCAAGCGCATGAACCTGATCATCGAAAACGTCTTGCAGCTGTCGCGTCGACGCCCCAGCGCGCCGCACCCACTGGACCTCAAGGCCTGGCTGGAAAACTTCGTCAGCGAATTTCGCACTACCGCTCGTCCCGGCCAGCAATTGCACTTGTATGTCAGCGACGGCACCCTGGAAACCCGCATGGATGCCAACCAGTTGACCCAGGTGCTGAACAACCTGGTGGAAAACGGCCTGCGCTACAGCGCCCAGCAACAGGGCCGCGCGCAGGTCTGGCTGAATCTGTTCGTGGAGCCGACCAACGGTTTGCCGATCCTCGAGGTGCTGGACGACGGCCCGGGCTTTGCCGCCGATCAGTTGCAGCACATGTTCGAGCCTTTCTTCACCACCGAAAGCAACGGCACCGGGCTGGGCCTGTATATTTCCCGCGAGCTGTGCGAAAGCAATCAGGCCCACCTAGACTACAGGGCACGTGAAAAAGGCGGGAGTTGCATGCGTATCACCTTCGCCCACCCGCGCAAACAGGGATGACTATGAGCGCCAGGCAAAAAATTCTGATCGTGGACGACGAGCCGGACATTCGTGAACTGCTGGAGATCACCCTTGGCCGCATGAAGCTGGAAACCCGCAGTGCGCGCGATGTCGCCGAAGCCCGCGAATGGCTGGGTCGCGAATCGTTCGACCTGTGCCTGACCGACATGCGCCTGCCCGACGGTACCGGTCTTGAGCTGGTGCAATTCATCCAGCAGCGCTACTCCCACGTGCCGGTGGCCATGATCACCGCGTTCGGCAGCCTGGATACGGCGATCAACGCACTCAAGGCCGGCGCCTTCGATTTCCTCACCAAACCGGTCGATCTACCGCGCCTGCGCGAGTTGGTCGGTGCCGCGCTGCGCATGCCAGCGCCCGCTGCTGCCGGCAAGGAACCGAGCATCGACCAACGCCTGCTCGGCGAGTCGCCTCCCATGCTCGGCCTGCGCAAGCAGATCGGCCGTCTGGCGCGCAGCCAGGCGCCGGTCTACATCAGTGGCGAGTCAGGCAGCGGCAAGGAACTGGTCGCCCGGCTGATTCACGAGCAAGGCCCGCGCGCCGATCGACCGTTCATTCCAGTGAACTGCGGGGCCATCCCGGCCGAACTGATGGAGAGCGAGTTCTTCGGCCATCGCAAGGGCAGTTTCACCGGCGCCACCGAAGACAAGCCGGGGCTGTTTCAGGCCGCCCACGGCGGCACGCTGTTTCTCGACGAGGTGGCCGACCTGCCACTGACCATGCAGGTGAAGTTGCTGCGCGCCATTCAGGAGAAGGCCGTGCGCGCAGTGGGCGGGCAGACCGAAAACGTGGTCGATGTGCGTATTCTCAGCGCGACCCATAAAGACCTGGCAGCCGAAGTGGCGGCCCAGCGTTTTCGTCAGGACCTGTATTACCGCCTCAACGTGATCGAGCTTCGCGTGCCTTGTCTGCGCGAGCGCCGTGAAGACATTCCGCTGCTGGCCAGCAGCGTGTTGGCGCGCCTGGCGCAAGGCAGCGGCCTGCCTGCCGCACAGTTGACGCCCGCCGCCCTGGAAACCCTCAAGGGCTACCGCTTTCCCGGCAATGTGCGGGAGCTGGAAAACATGCTGGAGCGGGCCTACACCTTGTGCGAGGACGACCGCATCGAAGCGAGCGACCTGCGCCTGAGTGAAACGGCGTCTAGCGTGGAGACCGGGGAGCCCAGCCTGGCCCAGATCGACAACCTGGAAGATTACCTGGAAAGCGTGGAGCGCAAGCTCATCCTGCAAGCCCTGGAAGAAACCCGCTGGAACCGCACGGCGGCGGCGCAGCGCCTGAACATGTCGTTCCGTTCGATGCGCTATCGCCTGAAGAAGCTGGGCCTGGATTGATTCCCTGCCACCGCGTGCACCGCCGACGCGGCTCGCGCCGCTGCTACAGGGTTTGCGTGGTAGGCCTGAGTGAACGCGTCGGCTGTGCACGGGGTGTGCCTGAACAAACGCGTCGGTTCTGTACGCAGCGTGCCCGAACAAACGCGTCGGCGGTGCACGGGGTGTGCCCGAATGAACACGGTAGGGCCAGACGCGGCTCGCGCCGCTGCTACAGGGTTTGTGGCGCTGTTATAGGTCGATTCGGTCCTGCGGTGCGTAAGGCGCTGGATCGATCACGGTGTCACGGCCCACCATCAAGTCCACCAGCAGACGACACGAAGCCGGCGCCAGCACCAGCCCGTTGCGGTAATGCCCGCAGTTCAGCCACAGACCCGGATGCCGCGGCAGCTGACCAATGAACGGCACCCCCTCCGGCGACCCCGGACGCAGCCCGGCCCACTGCCGCACCGGCGTGGCATCAGCCAAGGCTGGCAGCAGATCGACCGCAGAGGCCATCAGGCTGTCCAGCGCCTCCTGCGTTGGGGTCTTGTCGAAGCCCGCATGCTCCAGCGTGCTGCCAATCAAGATGTGCCCATCACGGCGGGGAATCGCATAACGCCCCTTGGCCAGCACCATGCTCGGCAGAAAGTCGGCAGCGCACTTGTACAGAATCATCTGGCCCTTGACCGGCTCCACCGGCAAGCCGACACCCAAGGTCTGCAGTAACTCACCGCTCCACGCTCCCGCAGTCAGCACCACCTCATCGGCCAGCAGCTCGCCTTGTGCTGACTGCACACCGATCACACGCGGGCCATTCAGCACGAAACCCTGCACTTCACAGTGCTCACGCACGGTCACGTTGGGCATGGCATTCAACGCCGCTTTCAACGCCTTCACCAAGCGCGGATTGCGCACGTTGGCGACATCCGCCATGTGAATCGCCCGCTTGAACCCAGCCCCGAGCACCGGCACCGCGGCATAGGTAGAAGAGATACCCACAGCCGCCAGCGGCCGACGATTGCGCTCGGCCCAGGCCAACGCCTCGGCCTCATCCTCCAGGTCCAACCAGTACAAGCCGGTCGTGTGCACTTCAGGATCGATGCCTGTCTCGGCAGCCAGACGCTGCCCCAACTGTGGATAGAAATCCTGTGACCAATGCGCCAAGGCAGTGACTGCCGGGCTGTAGCGCCAGGGGTACAGCGGTGAAACGATACCTCCGCCGGCCCAGGACGACTCCTGGCCCACCGCGCTGCGATCGATCAGGGTGATGCGATCCAAATGGGCGGCAAGGTTATAGGCTGTCAGCAGGCCAATGACACCGCCGCCGACAACCAGAACATGCTCAGACATCAAACGATTCCAAAGAAGGCTCAGCGGCCCCAGCAGGTGGCGGAAGTGGTGCCGGCGGCCATGCCGGTGTTGGTCCGCGCGCCGGTCTGGTTGATGACGAAACTGCCGCACTTGTCACCGACCATCATGGTGCCCGCCCTTGGCGCCGCCGTCAGGCTGAACGTGGTGGCGTCCTTTACCGTCACGATGTTGTACCAGGCATTACCCGCGACGTCTGCGACGTTGGCGTAACTACCGGTCCGAGTGAACCCCCTCTCGAAATTTTGCGCACCTTCGGCCAGTACCTGGCCGATCTCGACCCGATGGGTACGCTTCACGTACTCGGTGTAGCTGGGGTAGGCGATGGCGGCGAGGATGCCGACGATGGCGACTACGATCATCAATTCTATCAAGGTAAAACCCTGCTGCTTTTCCATAGGCATGCTCACTGTCGTTGTCGCCACATGATCCGCCGATTCTGTACGGCGCCGGGCTCGGTATAGGTGAAAAGGTTACCATTGGAATCCTGCACCGTAATGGTTTGGCTGGGTGAGTCGGTGCTGTTGCTATCGCTGCCTACGAAGGCGGAGAAATTGGGTAATCCGCCACTGATGGTATAGCCACTGATCGAGGTCGTACTTCCAAATACTGCAAAGTTGGTGAGCATTTTACCGGTAGCAGCATCCACCTCCATGATTTTGCCCGAACCGGAGCTGGAGCAAGGATCCGTAGTATCCAGAATGGCGGTACTGAAATAGATACGACCCTCGATCAAACGCGCAGCGTAAATCACCCGCTCACCGGCATTGATGCCCTGATAGGTGAGCGGCATGTACCAGCCCATACGAGACGTGTAGTCGACGCTGTTCTGGCTGGTGTAAACGGTCTGGCCCGTAATGTTGGTAATGGTCTGCTGCTGCAACTGCGACTGGGTGTAGTTCGTCGTGGAAGCATCACTGTCCAGGATGGCGTAAAAGGCTTGCGGGCTCTTGGTGGTTTTATCGGCCGACTCGTTGAGCTTTCCGGTACCGAAGAAAATCAGCTTGCGGCCGTTGGTGTAGTTGCCTATGACGGGTTGGGCGGTGATCGGTTGTGTGGCTTCGCCAGCGGCTGTGAACAAGGGTGTGGTTGGATCGACACCTTTGGTTGATGTCGTGAAGTTGAACTTCCAGAGCCGTCCCTTAAGGTCGCCGCCATAGGCATACTGAACATAGCCTTGTGCGTCCAGCCGCAACTTGACCGACGACAAACCGTTATCGGTTTCTCCAGCCTTCACAATGGGTGTTGTGAGTTTGCTGATAAAGGCCCCTGTGTTCAAGTTCACGACATAGAGGGCCGCTCGTCCCGTAGCGCTGCCATATCCGTTACTGATGAAAGCCGCCCAGGTACCGTCCTGCAATCTCCCTACTTCCGGTTTGGCATAGGCGTAGCCCAGATCATTGAAAGTATTGCTGGTATCGGCGGTATCGGGCGCACGAATCTCCCACAGTGCCTTGATGGTGTTGCCTGCCGAGTCGTCGAACAACTGCAAGGCGTAGAACGCCTTGCCACCGGCGCCGACTCCGCCCAAAGCAACGGTTCTCCATGTCTTGCCCTGTGGCGCGTCAGCTACCGTGATTTGTCCATCGGCCAGAAAGGTATGGGACGTGCCATTGACATAATCGGTGTCGGCCACGTAATGCAGGTTGGGCAGTACGCTCGAAGGCATGTACGCATAGACCCGGCGACCGCTGGTGCTGATGACATTGACGAACCCATCGTTGGTATTGACCAGCAAGTTGGGATTCATCGATTTGGCTTTGTTGGTCAAATAGGTTGAATAGCTGTTGTCATCTACTGAGTCTGAGGCCGTATTGGCAGTAGGGGACGCATAGACGAGCGGCGAGTTGATGATATCGCCCAACAGCACTGTGCGCGTTTTCAATCCTGCTTTATTGGTCCCCTTGCTCCACTCTACCAAGTCAGCCCCTGTAATGGTGCGAGGTAGATTGGCATTCAGCGACGCTTTCTGTGCCGTGGAGAAGTTATCGAAGGCCAGCGTGACGGCGGCGTTACTGGTCGTATTCCAGGATTGATAGACCGATGTCGTACCGGGCTTGATCAAATCGTCGGTACTCCAGTTGTATTTGGTGGTATTGACCGTACCATTGGCGTTGTAGTTGAACGCTTTGATCGTGCCGCGCCAATCGGTCGGATCATAGAACGTCTCGTAGTACTGCGCGCCTGTCGTCAACGTTGCCGAACTGGAAACCCCTGCCCCACCCGAGCCTGCGACCGAAGAAATGGCATTGAGCGCGGCGCCCAGTGCCGCCGTCAGCCCGGCAGCATCGGTGGCCTGGTAATACTGGCCTTTGCCGTAGTCGGCGGCGTCCGAAAGCATGTCGTTGTTGGCCGTGAAGCCCACGGTGTAGGTAAACATGTTCTGCTGGACGAAATCACTTGAGTCCCAACTTTTGCCGGCCAGATCGGTACCGCCCGAGCGCATGTCGATGTCATAGGCGAACTTGGCAATATCATCCAGGTAGAGGGTATCGCCCTCACCGTCGCCATTGATGTTGTTGCCGTCGTTGGTACTGATCCCATCCCAGTTGGGCAAGTTGCTACCGCCCAAGGGATCGTCTTTGGGAAAGGTACGATCATAGGTCGGCAGACCGTCGGTGATCACCACGCCGTAGTTTTTTTGACAGCGGTACTGAATGGGGCTGGTATAGGTTGAAGGCGATGAGTTGTAGTAAGGCGCCATGCCACGAAAGTAGCGCGTCACCTCATAGTAGGTTTCGGCCAGTGGGGTGTTCGCCACAGCACCCAAACCATTGATGGCATTGACCAGGGCGGTGTAGTTGGCCTTGGTCGTGTCCGATGTAGCCGAAATGTCCGCGACGGCTCGAGCGATGTTGCCGCCCGGCCCAGGGTTGCCGGAGGCAGGCGGATTGAACGTCGCCAGACCGATGCGAAGATTGCGATTGGCGCCCACCAGATCGACCGCCGTCTTGCGAGCTACGTTGATTCGGTAGTCATTGGGAATGACAACGCCATCGGTGTAGTCCCTGTTTGGATTATTGGCCGGAACCTGGTCATACAGAAAGGAAACATAGTTGGCCGAATAACGCGTATTGCCCGAGCCGACAGGATCAGGCAGTTTCATGCAGACCAGACGGTTCGTAGTGAACTTGTAGAACATCCTGTAGCCGACCAAGCCCCGGTTGGTACAGGTGCCTTGGTTGAAACTGCTGTAAAAAATGTTCTCGCTGCTCATGTCCAGCGCGTTTACATATTGGCAGTCGTTGTTTGCACTACAGGTGTAGACAGCTGTCTGGGCGTCCGACTGATTGAACGCAGTCGATCGGATGAGGCTGTTCATGCTCCCGGAGTTATCCACCAGCAATACCACGTTTGGCGTCACAGCGCCGGCACTAAGCAAGGGCGAACTCGATGGCGTAAAACCATACGCAGGCATCGCCACATAGGCGCTCACCAGTGCACCGAGCAGGCAGCTGCGCCACCAGGCCAAGCGTTGCGTCGATTTATTGCTGCTTGGCATAGAGGGTCTCCAGCACTGTACGGGATGTGCCCTGCAATCCGACGCCCGTGATTCTGTAAAGCGTGAATGAGATACCGTTTTCCGTCACGGGAATACTCGCGGCAAGGATGGCAGGGTCTTTGGTGGTGCCCAACTTTTGAACCCCGTACAAACCACCACTGGCCGCAGCGGTCCATATCACCCCGGAACTGGCATCGTTGCCTGCTGCGGGGAGGCCGGTATTGGCCAGGACAGGAGGCGCACACCGGGTCACATCGGCGCAGACCGCCAATGTATAACCCGACGCCGCAACCGCATTTTCGCCCAGCCGTAACGCCGCCTCAGCCATTTGAAAGGACTCGTTGCGCAGCTTTACACTGCCAGCCATCTTTTCTTGCAGGGTTGCGTTTTGCATTGAAGAGATGCCGATCAATGTCAGCAGCAGAAGAAATACCAACGCGATGATCAGCGTCATGCCCCGCTGGTGGCCAGGGCGTCGCCCCATTGAAATCGAACGCAACGCAGGCCTCCTCACAATAGACGGTTCCGAATGGAAGCCACGACGCTGAACGACTGCTCCCTCGCCAGTGCAGTCGCATTGCCATCGGTGACCTTCAGAGCAATGCGCACGCTGCGAATCAGGGCAAAGTTGGTAGGCGTCGCCACATAGCTGGAAGCAAACTCGTCGGCGTCGTTGGAGGCCATGCCGAAGGTCACATCGAACTGGCTGACATTGTTGATCAAAGGAGAAACGCTATCAGCCTTTGGGCCGACATTGATCGAGTTACTGCTGTAGGAGTAAACCACCCTGCGGATGGGGAAAGTCAGTTGCCCTGCCGCCAATGCAGGCGCCTGTCCGCCCGTGTACGCGGTCGCGCTAAACTTACAATCCGAACGAATCTGCCAAGTGGGCAACGGGCCATTCTCGCCGACATCTGCGTACACTAGCGTCAGGACCACATTGCCATTCGAAGATCTGGTAACGGTAATAGGTGTCGCGAAGGCAGCGGCGAAATCCCCTTCCTTACTGCTGTCTTGCACCGTGGCCAGGCAACCAAACATCCCCACGGAACGGACTTCCTGAATCATCTTGCTCAGTATGAACCGCGCGTCCTCCTGAATAGCGGCTGCCGCGCTTTGCGAGCGGTAGGTGTTCTTCGCCGTCAGGAATATCTGCGTCACGCCCAGTGTGATGACCAGACCCAGGGTCATTGCCACCATCAACTCGATCAGACCGATACCGGCCATGCTCCGTCTCATTTGATGTCCTTGTCCATTGCCACGCGGCTGACGAGCTTGTACTCCTGAACGACGGCATCGGTGCCGACTACGTTGGAAACATTGGACGCGCCCGCTGCACGAGCATCGGACCATCTGATGGTGATCGTCACCAACCGACCTTTGACGTCGATGCTGCTGGTTGCGGCATCTGCTCCCCCGAGCGCGGTGACGTTGGCGGCGAAGTCGACCAGATCCTGATTGCGAGTGGAGCCACCGCCACTGGTCGGCGCGGCACTCAGGGCGGACAGCGCGTAGTTGGCATTGGGGTTGGCACGGATTCGATCCATCATGTCATAGGCGAGGAAACTGGCCTGGCTGCTCAAGGTGGAGCTATCAGTGAACTTCAAGGCATTGAGCTGGAGGGCCGCCGCGCCAAGCAGTCCGATGCCCAGCACCAACAGCGACACCAGCACCTCGATGAGGCTGGCACCCTTCTGTTTCGCAGGCCGAGTCATGGACAAGCCCCAGTCGGCACGATGCGACCGTTCGCACAGACGCCCAGAGTCCTGCTGAAGCTTCCGCGCGTGTAGACAAACTCAAACTTGCTGGCCGGCACTACCAGTGCGCCCAGACTGCTGTATTCGATAAAAGCCAGGTCGTTGGGAAGTACCACGGCAGAGGTGGCCATGGGGGCGATCACCCTGAGCGTATCGACCACGGCGCCATTGGCAACCGACTGGATATTCAGCTGGCTGGTCCAGGTGTTCGCTGTCTGTGGTCTGACCCGCACATTCATGCCCCTGTTGATAGCCTCGAGCCGCGCATAGTTGAGTGCCCGATACAAATCCGTCGACTCGGTGTCCGCTTTGGTGTTGTTCATCAAGGTAACGAACGATGGAATCCCCACGGTCACCAGGATGGCCAGCACCGCGATCGTCACCATCAGCTCGACCAGCGTAAACCCCTTGTAACCATGCCGCATTGGACGCCTCCCCCAGGAGCACTGACTATAAACCAGCGCTCGCGCGGTTCGCTGGGCGCACAGGATATACGGTTGTTCTAGAGGGATCAGCGCCTGTTGCACAGAAACCCAGGGAGGGTTGGCATGAACAGCAAGGGAGTGACATTGGTAGAGCTGGTGGCGGTGCTGGCAGTGGCGGGGATATTGGCGGCGATCGCGGTGCCCGCCTTCCGCGCGATGCTGCAGGAGCAGCGGCGTCAGATGATCGTCAGCGAGCTGGTCGCGACCCTGAAAATGGCCCGAACCGAAGCGGTTGTGAGGCATACCCCTATGGTCGTCCGCGCGTCGGACAAGGGGTGGGGCTGGGGGTGGAAGGTAGTGCCAGACCGGCGCGGGCTGCCTTCCAGCTCGAGCACTGTCCTGCGCGAGCGCGTGTTGGACGGCGCGATCAGGATCGAAGGAAACCTATGGATGCGCAAGGAGGTGCGTTTCAACACGTTCGGCGCTGTTGCCGGGGTGGGCGGCGCCGGAAACCCCGGAACGCTCTTCGTGTGCGATCGCAACAACAAGGCGCGTACGCGACTTATCCTCAGCTGGGCCGGAAGGCTCAGGCTAGACAAAAGCTACGTACGCAACCGCGATGATGAGTGCCGCAAGTCACTCAAGTAATCGCCTTGACCCGCAATTCCTTGGGCATCGAGAACGTGATGTTCTCCGGCCGGCCGATCAGTTCGTCGGCACCGGTCGCGCCCCAGGCGTGCAGTTGCTCGATGACGCCGCGCACCAGCACTTCGGGTGCCGAGGCGCCGGCGGTGATGCCGATGCGCTGCACGCCGTCGAACCAGCCTTGCTGCATGTCTTCGGCGCCGTCGATCAGGTACGCCGGGGTGGACATGCGTTCGGCCAGCTCACGCAGGCGGTTGGAGTTGGAGCTGTTCGGACTGCCGACCACCAGCACAACGTCGCACTCGTCGGCCAGGATCTTGACCGCGTCCTGACGGTTTTGCGTGGCGTAGCAGATGTCGTCCTTGCGCGGTCCGCCGATGGCCGGGAAGCGCGCACGCAATGCGTCGATGACCCGGCTGGTGTCGTCCATCGACAACGTCGTCTGGGTGACGAAGGCGAGGTTTTCCGGATTGACGACCTTCAGGTTGGCCACGTCTTCCTCGTCTTCGACCAAGTAGATGGCGCCTCCGTTGCTGGCGTCGTACTGGCCCATGGTGCCTTCCACTTCCGGGTGTCCGGCGTGACCGATGAGAATGCACTCACGTCCGTCGCGGCTGTAGCGGGCCACTTCGATGTGCACCTTGGTGACCAGTGGGCAGGTCGCGTCGAACACCTTGAGCCCGCGTCCGGCCGCTTCCTGGCGCACGGCCTGGGAGACGCCGTGAGCACTGAAGATGACGATGACGTCGTCGGGCACCTGGTCGAGTTCATCGACGAAGATGGCGCCGCGGTTGCGCAGGTCTTCGACCACGAACTTGTTGTGCACCACTTCGTGACGGACGTAGATCGGCGCGCCGAAGACTTCCAGCGCACGGTTGACGATCTCGATCGCTCGGTCCACACCCGCGCAGAAGCCGCGGGGATTGGCGAGTTTGATTTGCATGCTTGCCTCGGTGCCCTTAAAGGGCCGTGACCGAAAGAATTTCCACCTCGAAGGTCAGGGTCTTGCCTGCCAGGGGGTGGTTGAAGTCTACCGTCACTTCGTTGTCGTCGAATGCCTTCACCACGCCCGGAAGCTCGGTGTTGGCGGCGTCGTTGAAGATCACCAGCAACCCCTCTGACAACTCCATGCCTTCGAACTGCGATGCCGGCATGACCTGCACGTTCTGCGGGTTGGGCTGGCCGAAAGCGTTTTCCGGCAGCACCTTGACGGTGCGTCGGTCGCCGGCCTTGAAGCCGAACAGGGCCGCTTCGAAGCCTGGCAACAGGTTGCCGTCGCCGACCTTGAAAGTCGCCGGCGACTTGTCGAATGTGCTGTCGACGGTATCACCGTTTTCCAGGTGCAGGGCGAAGTGCAGGGTCACTTCGGTGTTTTCCCTGATTCGCTGTTCAGTCATGCACCGCTTCTCCGCTTTTCTTGCTCTTGAACATATCCAACGCCAGCATGATCGCACCGACGGTGATGGCACTGTCGGCCAGGTTGAACGCCGGGAAACGCCAGCGATCCTGCCAATGCACCAGAATGAAATCGACCACGTGGCCCAGCACGACGCGGTCGAACAGGTTGCCTACCGCCCCGCCCAGTACCAGCGCCAGGGCAATTGCCAGCCAGGTGTCGCCGCGGCCCAGACGCTTGAGCCACACCACCAGCACCACACTGACCACCACGGCGATCAGGGTGAACAGCCAGCGCTGCCAGCCGCCGCTGTCAGCCAGGAAGCTGAAGGCGGCGCCGGTGTTGTAGGCAAGGGTCCAGCTGAGCAGGTCGGGAATGACCACGATCTGCTCATACATCTGCAGGTTGCCGTCGAAATAGAACTTGGTGGCCTGGTCCAGCGCCATGACCAGCACGCTGAGCCACAGCCACTTCAAGTGACCGTAGCGACCGAAAGACGCCGACGAATCAGGCATAGTGGCGCACCTCGCCATCACCGCTGATGTTGTCGACGCAGCGACCGCAGATTTCCGGATGCTCGGGGTTCACGCCCACGTCATCGCGGAAGTGCCAGCAACGCGCGCATTTTACGCCACCCGACTTGACTACCTTGAGCTTCAGGCCGGCCACATCGGTGACCACCGCATCGGCCGGAGCCTGAGCGAACGGCGCCAGGGTGGCACCCGAGGTGATCAGCACGAAGCGCAGTTCGTTGCCCAGTTTGGCCAGGTCGGTGTTCAGCGCGTCTTCGCTGTACAGCGTCACTTCGGCCTGCAGGTTGCCGCCGATGGCCTTGGCCGCGCGCTGGTTTTCCATTTCCTTGTTGACCGCAGTCTTCACCGCCATCACCCGCTCCCAGTAGGCACGGTCCAGCTCGAAGCCCTCGGGCAGCTCGCTCAGGCCCTGGTACCAGGTGTTGAGCATCACCGACTCGTTGCGCTCGCCGGGCAGGTACTGCCACAGCTCGTCGGCGGTGAACGCCAGGATCGGCGCGATCCAGCGCACCAGCGCCTCGCTGATATGGTACAGAGCGGTCTGGCAGGAACGACGGGCGACGCTGTTGGCGCCGGTGGTGTACTGACGGTCCTTGATGATGTCGAGGTAGAAACCGCCCAGCTCCTGCACGCAGAAGTTGTGCACCTTGGAGTAGACGTTCCAGAAACGGTACTCGCCGTAATGCTCTTCCAGTTCGCGCTGCAGCAGCAGAGCACGGTCCACGGCCCAGCGGTCGAGGGCGATCATCTGATCGGCTGGCAGCAGGTCAGTGGCCGGGTTGAAGCCGCTGAGGTTCGAGAGCAGGAAGCGTGCGGTGTTGCGGATGCGACGATAGGCATCGGCACTGCGCTGCAGGATGGTGTCCGACACGGCCATTTCGCCCGAATAGTCGGTGGCCGAAACCCACAGACGCATGATGTCGGCGCCCAGGGTGTCGTTGACCTTCTGCGGGGCGATGACGTTGCCCAGCGACTTGGACATCTTGCGGCCGTTCTCGTCCACGGTGAAACCGTGGGTCAGGAGCTCGCGGTACGGCGCGTGGTTGTCGATGGCGCAACCGGTCAGCAACGAGGAATGGAACCAGCCACGGTGCTGGTCGGAACCTTCCAGGTACAGGTCGGCGCGCGGGCCGCTTTCATGGCCCATCGGGTGCGAGCCGCGCAGCACGTGCCAGTGGGTGGTGCCCGAGTCGAACCAGACGTCCAGGGTGTCGCTGATCTTGTCGTAGTTCGCTGCCTCGTCGCCCAGCAGCTCGGCCGGGTCCATCTTGAACCAGGCTTCGATGCCTTCGACTTCGACGCGCTTGGCCACCTCTTCCATCAGCTCGACGGTGCGCGGGTGCAGTTCACCGGTGGCCTTGTCGAGGAAAAACGGGATCGGCACGCCCCAGTTGCGCTGGCGCGAGATGCACCAGTCGGGACGGTTGGCGATCATCGAGTGCAGGCGCGCCTGCCCCCAGGCCGGGACGAACTTGGTGTCTTCGATGGCTTTCACCGCGCGTTCGCGCAGGGTGTCGCCTTCGACTGGAGGCTTGTCCATGCCCACGAACCACTGCGCGGTGGCGCGGTAGATCAGCGGGGTCTTGTGACGCCAGCAGTGCATGTAGCTGTGGCTGACCACTTCGGTGTGCATCAGCGCGCCGACTTCGGCCAGCTTGTCGACGATGTTCTGGTTGGCCTTGAAGATGAACTGGCCACCGAAGAACGGCAGCGACTCGACGTACACGCCGTTGCTCTGCACCGGGCTGATGATGTCGTCGTTGGTCAGGCCGTATTGCTTGCTGGTGACGAAGTCGTCGACACCATAGGCCGGGGCGCTGTGCACCACGCCCGTGCCGGCACCCAGCTCGACGTAGTCGGCCAGGTACACCGGCGACAGGCGATCGTAGAACGGATGACGGAAGTTGATCAGCTCAAGCTTGGCGCCCACGGTAGTGGCGACGACCGAGCCTTGCAGGCTGTAGCGGGTCAGGCTGCTTTCCACCAGTTCTTCGGCGAGCACCAGCAGGCGGTCACCGACGTCGACCAGCGCGTAGGTGAACTCGGGATGCACGTTGAGCGCCTGGTTGGCCGGGATGGTCCACGGGGTGGTGGTCCAGATCACGATGCTGGCCGGTTTCTCCAGGCCTGGCAGACCGAAGGCATCGGCCAGCGCCTGCTGGTCGGCGATCGGGAAGGCGACGTCGATGGTCGGCGATTTCTTGTCGGCGTACTCGACCTCGGCCTCGGCCAGGGCCGAACCACAGTCGAAGCACCAGTTCACCGGCTTCAGACCCTTGAACACGAAACCGTTGCGGACCATTTCCGCCAGGGCGCGGATCTCGCCGGCCTCGTTGGTGAAGTTCATGGTCTTGTAGGGGTTGGCCCAATCGCCGAGCACGCCCAGACGGATGAACTCGGCCTTCTGGCCTTCGATCTGCTCGCTGGCATAGGCACGGCACAGTTCGCGGGTCTTGTCGCCGCCCAGGTTCTTGCCGTGGGTGACCTCGACCTTGTGCTCGATCGGCAGGCCATGACAGTCCCAGCCCGGCACGTACGGCGCATCGAAGCCGGCTAGGGTCTTGGAACGGATGATCATGTCCTTGAGGATCTTGTTGACCGCATGACCGATGTGAATATTGCCGTTGGCATAGGGCGGGCCGTCGTGCAGGACGAACTTGGGACGGTCCTTGCCAATTTCGCGAAGCTTCTGGTACAGGCCAATGCTGTCCCAGCGCTGCAGAGTTTGCGGCTCGCGCTGGGGCAGGCCGGCCTTCATTGGGAAGGCGGTGTCCGGAAGGTTTAGCGTGGCTTTGTAGTCGGTCATTTCAGGCTCTTCAATTTAAGCGGTTGGCTTGGCCCAGTGGGCACGCGCGGCGGCGACATCCGCATCGATCGCCGACTTCAGCGCCTCCAGCGAGGCGAAACGCTGCTCATCACGCAGCTTGTGGTGGAACGCCACCGTTAAATGCCGGCCATAGAGGTCACCGGCAAAGTCCAGCAAATGCACTTCCAGGTGGGCACTGCCATCACCTGCAACGGTTGGCCGCACGCCTATGTTGGCGACTCCCGGCCAGGTCTTGCCATCGATGTCGACACTCACCAGGTAGACCCCGGTCAGCGGCACGCGACGGCGCTTGAGTTGCACATTGGCAGTGGGCCAGCCCAGTTGGCGTGCCAGCTTCTGCCCATGCAGGACCCTTCCTTCGATGCAGAAGGGTCGGCCGAGCAGTTGCTCGGCGCGTTCGAAATCGGCCGCCGCCAGGGCCTTGCGGACCTGGGTGCTGCTCACGCGCAAGCCGTCCATTTCAACGGTCTGCGCCGCTTCGACGGTGAAGCCTTGCAGGCTGCCGACCTGGGTCAGGAAATCGAAATCCCCTACCCGGTCGCAGCCAAAGCGAAAATCGTCACCGACTTCGAGGTGCTTCACGCCCAGGCCGTCGATCAGGATGGTGTCGACGAACTCCGAGGCACTGAGCTGGCTCAGGCGCTTGTTGAAGGCCAGGCACAGCACCAAATCGACCTGTTCCTCGGCCAGCAGCTGCACCTTGTCGCGCAACCGGGCCAGGCGGGCCGG
Organism: Pseudomonas sp. RIT-PI-a; assembly: GCF_001187875.1. Lineage (NCBI taxonomy): Bacteria > Pseudomonadati > Pseudomonadota > Gammaproteobacteria > Pseudomonadales > Pseudomonadaceae > Pseudomonas > Pseudomonas sp. RIT-PI-a. Next base: position 8,860 of record NZ_LGIR01000016.1, on the reverse strand, counting down.
CGCGGTCTGCGGACTGAAGTATTCGCGCGGCTGGGGCTCGAAGATCACCACGCAGCTGGGCACGCCCAACTCACGGGCACGCTCGCGCAGCCGCGCCAGGATAGCCTGATGGCCGCGGTGGACACCGTCGAAATTGCCAATGGTGGCGGCGCAGCCCCGATGCTGGGGCCGCAGATTGTGAAGGCCTCGAACCAGCTGCATAACGCGCTTCTTGCTCATAAAGTGGTCGATTATAACCATACCCACGCGCCGACGACAGGCAACAGCGTGCATGGATGTTCGCTAACGCACAAAACCGCTGGCACCCAGGGATCAGGCCAGCCCGCGGCGGGCGAAGTCCTTGAGGCGGAAGCCCATGGCCAACAGCATTCCGAAATACACTAGCACGCCTGTCAACACCAGCAGCCCCAGGCGCAGGAAGCGTTCAAGCATCTGCCCGTCGGCCCATGCCGGCATGTACTGCAGCAGGACCAGCAGGGCGGCGGCCATGGCCAGCACAGCGATGCCCAGCTTGCACAAAAAGGCGGTCCAGCCGGGTTGCGGCTGAAACAGGTCCTGCTGGCGCAGCTTCCAATACAGCAGCCCGGCGTTCAGGCAGGCACCCAGGCTGATGGCCAGCGCCAGGCCAGCGTGCTGCAGGTGGCTGATGAACATCAGGTTGAAGACCTGCGTGGCCACCAGTGTAAAGAGGGCGATCCTTACCGGTGTACGGATGTTCTGCTGGGCATAGAAACCCGGCGCCAGCACCTTGATCAGGATGATGCCCAGCAGACCGATGGAATAGGCGATCAGCGCGCGCTGGGTCATGGCCGCATCCAGGGCGGTGAATTTGCCGTACTGGAACAAGGCCACCGTCAACGGTTCGGCGAGCAACGCCAGGGCCACGGCGCAAGGCAGCACCAGCACGAAGCACAGGCGCAGCCCCCAGTCGAGGATGCGCGAGTACTCATGGCGGTCCTTGTTGGCGTAGGTTTTGGAAAGGGTCGGCAACAGAATGGTACCCAGCGCCACCCCCAGCACGCCCGAAGGCAGCTCCATCAGACGGTCGGCGTAGTACATCCACGAGACCGAGCCTGCTACCAGAAAAGAGGCGAAGATGGTGTTGATGATCAGCGAAATCTGGCTGACCGACACCCCGAGAATGGCCGGCAGCATCTGCTTCATCACGCGCACGGCGCCGGTGTCGCGCAGGCTCAGACGCGGCAGTACCAGCAGGCCGAGTCGTTTCAGATGCGGCAGTTGATACAGCAGCTGCGCCAGCCCGCCCGCCAGGACCGCCCAGCCGAGCGCCATCACCGGCGGATCGAAGTACGGCGTGAGGAACAGGGCGAACAGGATCATCGACACGTTGAGCAGCGTAGGCGTGAAGGCCGGCACCGAAAAGCGGTTGTAGGTATTGAGGATCGCACCGACGAAGGACGACAGCGAGATCAGCAATATATAAGGAAAGGTCACCCGCAGAAGGTCGGTGGTGAGCTGGAATTTCTCCGGGGTATCGGCGAAGCCTGGCGCGGTGGCCCAGATGACCCAGGGTGCGGCCAGGATCCCGGCCACCGTGACCAGCGCCAGGGCCAGGGTCAACAGGCCGGCGACGTAGGCAATGAAGGTGCGTGTGGCCTCCTCCCCTTGCTGGTTCTTGTACTCGGCGAGAATCGGCACGAAGGCCTGGGAGAACGCGCCCTCGGCGAAGATCCGGCGCAGCAGGTTCGGCAGCTTGAAGGCGATGAAAAAGGCGTCGGTGGCCATGCCGGCGCCGAAGATGCGCGCAATGATGGTGTCGCGGACGAAGCCCAGCACCCGCGAAACCATGGTGATGGAGCTGACCGCGGCCAGGGATTTGAGTAGATTCATCGAAAGTTTTTCATGCCCGTTGACGAAGAGCAGGCCCATATCCGGCCCAGGTGTGCGATACTCCGCGCCGCATCAGCAGGCAGAGCCAAAACCTCGCGAGTGTACAGGTCACGGGCCAGAAGTGAATCACTTCGACACCGACCGACCACTTAGCGGATCGTTTCACGTACCCTTGACAACCAACTCGTTGATGGGCATGATTCGCGGCCTTATTTGTTTGCTATTTCAAAAAGTCTTTCGAGGAGCTCGACGGTGGCCAACTCACCTTCCGCCAAAAAACGTGCAAAACAGGCTGAGAAGCGTCGCAGCCACAACGCCAGCCTGCGTTCCATGGTTCGCACCTACATCAAGAATGTAGTCAAAGCCATCGACGCAAAAGACGCCGAAAAAGCACAAGCTGCTTATGTTCTGGCCGTGCCAGTTATCGACCGTATGGCCGATAAAGGCATCATCCACAAGAACAAGGCTGCTCGTCACAAAGGCCGTCTGAATGGCCACATCAAAGCACTGAACCAGGCTGCTGCTGCCTGATCAGCTGTACGATGTAGAAAAAGCCGACCCCAGGGTCGGCTTTTTTGTGCCTGCAGGAATGAGGCGCTATCGATGTGGCCCCTTTCGCGGCCGATGGCCGCTCCTACGTGACCTGTATCCGTAGGAGCGGTCATCGGCCGCGACAGACACACCGCAATTATTCGGTGGCCCAGGGACGAATGGGGATGGCGGTCACGGCGTTCTGCGGGCTGCCTTCGATCATGCGGTCGCTGTAGACCAGGTACACGAGCGCATTACGCTTCTTGTCATGGAAACGCACCACCTGCATGGTCTTGAACACCAGCGACGTGCGCTCCTTGAACACCTCCTCGCCTTCCTTCAAGTTGTCCGGCAACTGGATCGGCCCGACCTGGCGACAGGCGATGGACGCCTCGGCACGGTCTTCGGCCAAGCCCAGACCACCCTTCACCCCGCCCGTCTTGGCGCGCGACAGGTAACAGGTCACACCCGGCACCTTGGGATCATCGAATGCTTCGACGACGATCCGATCGTTGGGACCGACAACCTTGAACACCGTGGACACCTGACCGATTTCCTCGGCATTCGCCAGCATCGGCAGGCACAACAGGGTGGCCGCAAGGGCCTTGAGCACATTCATCGAAACGTTCCTGTAGGGATCAAACGAGGATCAGGTTGTCGCGGTGCACCAGCTCGGGCTCGGCCATGTAGCCCAGCAAGCGCTCGATGACGTCCGACGACTGACCGATGATTTTCTGTGCTTCGAGCGCACTGTAGTTGGCCAGGCCGCGGGCGATTTCACGACCATCCGGCGCCACGCACACTACCATCTCGCCGCGCCTGAAACTGCCCTGCACCACTTTCACGCCCACCGGCAGCAGACTCTTGTGGCCACCGGTCAGGGCCTGCACAGCCCCGTCGTCGAGCACCAGAGTGCCCCGGGTCTGCAGATGCCCGGCGAGCCACTGCTTGCGCGCAGCCAGCATTTCACGCTCGGGCGACAGCAGCGTACCCAGGCGCTCGCCGGCCTTGAGCCGATCGAGCACGCGCTCGATACGGCCGCCGACGATCACCGTGTGCGCTCCGGAGCGAGCAGCCAGGCGCGCGGCGCGCAACTTGGTCTGCATGCCGCCGCGGCCCAGCGCACCGCCGGTACCGCCAGCAACGGCGTCGAGCGACGGGTCGTCGGCGCGCGCTTCGAAGATCAGTTGGGCATCGGGGTTGGTGCGCGGGTCGGCATCGAACATGCCGTCGCGGTCGGTGAGAATGACCAACAGGTCCGCTTCCACCAGGTTGGCCACCAAAGCAGCCAGGGTGTCGTTGTCACCGAAGCGGATCTCGTCGGTGACCACAGTGTCGTTTTCGTTGATGACCGGCACCACACCCAGCTCGACCAGCGTACGCAGCGTGCTGCGCGCATTGAGGTAGCGCTTGCGATCGGACAGGTCGTCGTGGGTGAGGAGAATCTGGGCGGTGTGTCGGCCATGCTCGGCGAAGCTCGACTCCCAGGCCTGCACCAGACCCATCTGGCCGATGGCCGCAGCCGCCTGCAATTCGTGCATGCCACTGGGCCGCTTGGCCCAGCCAAGACGACTCATGCCGGCCGCCACTGCACCCGAAGACACCAGTACCAACTCGACCCCGGCGTTGTGCAAAGCAACCATCTGCTCGACCCATACGCCCATCGCCGCGCGATCCAGACCCTTGCCGTCCGCGGTCAGCAGCGCACTGCCGATCTTCACGACCCAGCGCTGCGCGCCCGTCACCTTGCTCCGCATCATCTGCCAACCTTTGCCCGGTAGAAAAACAAAAACGCCGCTCATGGTGAGCGGCGTTTAGTTTACCACCGAGGATGCCCGGCGATGCGATTGGGTGCGTGGATCGCGGCGACCTCTTCGCGGGCAGAGCCCGCTCCCACAGAATGCGCCGCCAGGGACGGAGCGCTTTGTGGGAGCGGGGCGGGCGGCTGAGCCCTCAGCCTGCGAAGGCGCACGCCAGGCCGGCCGATCAATCGCGGACGTAGATGATTTCCGGGCCGTCTTCGGCGTCTTCTTCGTCCCAGTCGTCGTCATCGCCGATGTCGTGGACGCTCTTCACGCCGCTGCGACGCAGCGCGCGCTGGTCGTCCAGCGCTTGCAGCTGGGCGCGCGCTTCGTCTTCGATGCGCTGATCGAGCTCGGCCAGCTCGTCGGCATAGCCCGGATCGCGGGCCAGACGGTCGGCACGGTCTTCCAGGTAGCGCATGATGTCGCGACTCAGACGCTCGGTACCTTCCTTGGCGATGGCCGAGATCACATAGACCGGACCTTCCCACTCCAGGCGATCGACGATCTCCTTGACGCGCTCTTCGTGCTCTTCTTCCAGGATCTGGTCGCACTTGTTGAGCACCAGCCAACGCTCGCGCTCGGCCAGTGACGGGCTGAACTTGACCAACTCGTTGACGATCACTTCGGCGGCGTCGGCAGCACTGGTTTCATCCAGCGGCGCCATGTCGACCAGATGCAGCAGAATGCGGGTACGCGCCAAATGCTTGAGGAAGCGGATGCCCAGACCGGCACCGTGGGAAGCCCCCTCGATCAGACCGGGAATGTCGGCCACGACGAAGCTCTTCCAGCGGTCGACACTCACTACGCCCAGGTTCGGCACCAAGGTGGTGAACGGGTAATCGGCCACCTTGGGCTTGGCTGCAGACACCGAGCGAATGAAGGTGCTTTTGCCGGCATTGGGCAGACCCAACAGACCGACGTCGGCCAGCACTTTCATCTCCAGCTTGAGATCGCGCTGCTCGCCTGGTTTGCCTGGGCTGGTCTGGCGTGGCGCGCGGTTAGTACTGGATTTGAATCGGGTGTTGCCCAGGCCGTGCCAGCCACCATGGGCCACGAGCAGGCGCTGACCGGCCTTGACCAGGTCACCGATGACTTCCTGAGTGGAAGCGTCGATCACCGTGGTGCCTACCGGCACGCGCAACTCCAGGTCTTCACCCTTCTTACCGGTGCAGTCGGTGCTGCCGCCGTTGGCGCCGCGCTCGGCATCGAAGTGACGGGTATAACGGTAGTCGACCAGGGTGTTGAGGTTTTCGTCGGCGATCATGTAGATCGAGCCGCCATCACCACCGTCGCCGCCGTTGGGGCCGCCATTCTCGATGAATTTTTCGCGGCGAAAGCTCATGCAGCCGTTGCCACCATCACCCGCCTTCACGCGGATGGACACTTCATCTACAAACTTCATTAAAAATACGCCTCTCGCCGCCAGGACGAGCCAATGAACCTGAAACGTAAGGCTCTTGCAAAAATGAGCGCGGCAAACCCGTCAATGACTCACGTACCGACAGCCCATGCAAACCTTTGCAAGAGACTCACTCCATAAACGAAAAAGCCCCGTCGCAAGACAGGGCTTCTCCAGCGACGTCGCGATTAGGCTGCGACAACGCTCACGTAACGACGACCGAAGGCGCCCTTTACTTCGAACTTGATCACGCCTGCGACTTTCGCGAACAGGGTGTGATCTTTACCCATGCCAACGCCGTAGCCAGCGTGGAATTGGGTGCCGCGCTGACGCACGATGATGTTGCCTGGGATGATAGCCTGGCCGCCATACATCTTCACGCCAAGGCGTTTGGCTTCTGAGTCGCGACCGTTACGGGTACTACCACCAGCTTTTTTGTGTGCCATGAGTCAATTCTCCTAGTGAGGAATTAGGCTGAAATTACGCCTGAATACCGGTGATTTTGATCTCGGTGTACCACTGGCGGTGGCCCATGCGCTTCATGTGGTGCTTACGACGACGGAACTTGATGATGCGGACCTTATCGTGACGACCTTGGGAAATCACTTCAGCCACAACGGTAGCGCCGGCAACCACTGGAGCGCCGATGTTCACGTCGTCGCCATTGGCGACCAACAGAACGCGATCAAAGGTAACGGATTCGCCGGTGGCGATTTCCAGTTTTTCGATCTTCAGGTATTCACCTGGGGCGACCTTGTATTGCTTGCCACCGGTAACGATTACTGCGTACGACATGGTATTTCTCCGATAATCCTGCTCACCCAGCTCTTTATAAGTAGAGTGTCGGCTGGCATGGCTGCATGGGTTGGAACGCCCCAAATGCAATTGCGTAAGGCAGGTGCTGCCCAGGAAGTTCAGGGTGCGCGATTGTACGCAAGCCATGAACCGCTGACAAGAGGCCGCCAGTCGCCCGAACGGTTGGGCACTGCGGGCAAAACGATGCCGGCGCAGGTTCACGACCAGCTTCCGGCCCGGCATACGGGCGCTGTGGGCCATGTACGCGCCTTGACACGCTCCAACCCGCGTCCTAGCATGCCGCGCAACCCTTCTGGAGCGACTCTCGCTGATGCAACCCCAAGCTTTCTACCGCGCGGTGGCGGACGATTTCAGCGCCGTCGACGAGATCATCAAGAAGCAGCTGACCTCGCGTGTGCCGCTGGTATCGACGATCAGCGACTACATCACCTCCTCCGGAGGCAAACGCCTGCGCCCGTTGCTGGTGTTGCTCGCTGGCAAAGCCCTGGGCCATCAAAGCGATGACCTGCGCCTGCTGGCGGCCACCATCGAGCTTCTGCACACCTCGACCCTGCTGCATGACGACGTGGTCGACATGTCCGGCATGCGCCGTGGCCGCTCCACCGCCAACGCCAAGTGGGGCAATGCTCCGAGCGTGCTGGTCGGCGACTTCCTCTATTCGCGCTCCTTCGAAATGATGGTCGAGCTGGGCTCGATGTCGGTGATGAAGATTCTTTCACACGCCACGCGCATCATCGCCGAGGGCGAAGTGCTGCAGTTGTCCAAGGTACGCGACGCCAGCACCACCGAAGAAATCTACATGGAAGTGATCCGCGGCAAGACCGCGATGCTCTTCGAAGCTTCGGCGCACAGTGCTGCGGCGCTCACCGGCGCCAGCGCGGAACAGTGCGAGGCGCTGCGCACGTTTGGCGACCACCTGGGTGTTGCGTTCCAGCTGGTCGACGACCTGCTCGATTATCGCGGCGACGCCGAGACCCTGGGCAAGAACGTGGGTGACGACCTTGCCGAGGGCAAGCCGACCTTGCCGCTGATCTACACCATGCGTGAAGGTAACGCCGAACAGGCAGCGCTGGTGCGGCAGGCAATCCAGAAAGGCGGGATCGAGGATCTGGAACGCATCCGTGTGGCGGTCGAGGACTGCGGGGCGCTGGATTACACCGCGCGTCTGGCCCGCGATTATGTGGCCAAGGCCATTGCCCAGCTGGAAGTGCTGCCTGCCAGCCAGTATCGGGATGCATTGATCGAGCTCAGCGAGTTTGCGGTGGCGCGTACGCATTGATTCGTTGGTGAGGCCTTCGCGGGCAGAGGGCTCGCCGCCCGCCCCGCTCCCACATGATTCGGTGGTGAGACTTTCGCGGGCAGAGCCCGCTCCCACAACTGCCCCTATCTGCGCTAGCCCTTTCCTACAGGGGCTATGGGGGCAAAAACCCTATATACTGCGTGCCTTTATTCTCTACCTCGAGGAATCTCGTGAGCACGCTGCCGCCCTGCCCCAAATGCCAATCCGAATACACCTACGAAGACGGCACCCAGCTGATCTGCCCTGAATGCAGCCATGAATGGTCGGCAACCGGCGAAGAAATTGCCGACGGCGATGCTCTGGTGATCAAGGATTCGGTGGGCAACGTTTTGGCTGACGGTGACACCGTCACCGTGATCAAGGACCTCAAGGTCAAGGGCTCTTCGCTGGTGGTCAAGGTCGGTACCAAGGTGAAGAACATTCGCCTGTGCGACGGTGATCACGATATCGATTGCAAGATCGATGGCATCGGCGCCATGAAGCTCAAGTCCGAGTTCGTGCGCAAGGTCTGACGTACAGCCCGACCAGCGGTCCGAGCCGTCGTGAGGCGGCCGGCAAGGCTTTCAGGGGCGCAATGCCCGGCGATGGCAAATAGTCTCTTGCTATTATTTGAATAAGAATTATTCTCATTGAAACCCTTTCAAGGAGAATTGCCATGACCTATCTGATCGACGCCTGGCTGGACCGCCCACATCCCTACCTGCGCATTCTGCATCGCGATACCGGCGAAGTCTGTGCCGTGCTTGGCGAGGACGCGTTGGATGAACTGCGTGATCAGGGGGATCTGGATCTGCATGGTTTGAGCTCAAGCGAGCCTGTGGTGTTGAAGGAGTTGGTGCGCAACCTCTTTCTGTTCTGCTACGCCCGCGCATTGCGGCCGATGGGGGAATTGCATTGAGGGTGCGGGGTGTCTGAGGGACCGCATGTACCGCCGACGCGGCTTGCGCCGCTGCTACAGGGGGATGCGTCAGGCGGGGGATCGTGATGGGGCGGGGGAGCGCGGGGGGGCCGGACGCGGCTTGCGGCGCTGGGACAGGAGGGCGGGTCTGCGGAGCAGCGGCGCGGGCCGCGTCGGCGGGGGGGCGGGGGCTGTGGGTGTCCCGCGGGGGGCACCGGCAGTTCCGCCGGTGGCCCGCGGCCATCCGCACGTGGTGCGGG
>NZ_LGIR01000026.1:0-45987 GCF_001187875.1 Pseudomonas sp. RIT-PI-a | reverse complement strand
CACCCCCCCCCACAGCCGACCACCCGCCGCCTCGACCGCGATGCCTGCGCGACCTTGCTCACGCGCGCAGACCCCCCCACGCCCGCCACCCACGCCACCCTCCCGGCCCCCCCAAACCCCGCCGTAAACGCCCCCGCGAAAACCCCGCCCACCCCCGTCCAGCCGCCGTAATGCCAGGCCATGCCCCCCGCCGTCCCGGCGACGCTCGATCCTGCGTAATAACTGAACAGATACAACGAAGACGCCTGCCCCTTGGCCCTCAACGCTCGGCGACCGATCCAGCTGCTGGCCACCGAATGCGCGCCGAAGAAGCCGAAGGTGAAAATCAGCATCCCCAGCAGAATCACCGGCACCGGGTTGAACAGGGTCACCAGCAGACCTGCGAACATCAGCACGATGCTCATCCAGAACACCTTGCGCCGCCCATGCTTGTCAGCCAGGGAACCAACCTGTGCCGAGCTGTAGATGCCAGCCAGGTACACCACCGAGAGCAATCCCACCAAGGCCTGGCTCAGGCTGTATGGCTCGGCCAGCAGGCGATAGCCGATGTAGTTGAACAGGGTGACGAAGCTGCCCATCAACAGAAACGCTTCGAGGAACAGCCACGGCAGGCCGGCGTCCTTGAAGTGCATGGTGAAGCCTTCGATCAAGCCGCGCGGGTTCATTCTGCGTGGGCGGAAGTTGCGCGATTCGGGCAGGATTTTAACGAACACCGCTGCTGCGACCAGGGCCAGGCCGCCGACCACCAGCAGGGCGGTGTGCCAGCTGACGAAGTCGATCAGCACCCCGGTGATCAGGCGTCCGCTCATGCCACCGATGGCGTTGCCGCCAATGTACAAGCCCATAGCCAGGCCGATGTGCTGAGGGTGAATTTCTTCGCTGAGGTAGGTCATGGCCACCGCCGCCAGTCCGCTGAGGCTGAGCCCGGTGAGGGCGCGCAGCAGCAGGACACCGTCCCAGCTCGGCATCAACGCGCTGCCGATGGTACACGCCGCAGCGCAGAACAGCGCCGCGACCATGACAGGCTTGCGCCCGATGCTGTCGGAGATCGGCCCGGTGATCAACAAGCCGATGGCCAGCATCCCGGTCGCCACCGACAGTACCAGGCTGCTCTGGGCGGCATTGATGCCGAACTCCTGTGACAGGATCGGCATCATGGGTTGTACGCAGTAGAGCAGGGCAAAGGTGGCGAAGCCGCCGCTGAACAAGGCCAGGACCGTTCGCAGGAACTGCGGGGTGCCTTTTTCGATGTACTGTTCGTTGAAGGAATTGGCGTTTTGATGAGGGGTATCAACAGCTTGCGCAGGAGGCGCGACAGCAGTCTTCACGGTGACCTCGGAGTTGGGGCGGCAGGGGTTGGAAAACTATATAGCTGGCTAATGATTTCTGCCAACACCTCGCGCGCTGGTTGCAGCAGATTGTAGGAAAAATCCGAGAATGAACATCCCGGCGCGCTAGCAACTGTAATATTCTGGTCACTACACTCAAGGCTTTGCCTGTCATGGAGGCGTATCGATGCGGCGCGTGGTGTTCAATCAGAAAGGCGGGGTAGGCAAATCCAGCATTGCCTGCAACCTGGCGGCCGTGAGTGCCAACGAGGGCTTTCGTACGTTATTGATCGACCTCGATGCCCAGGCCAACTCCACCCAATATCTTACCGGGTTGACCGGTAACGATATTCCGATGGGCATCGCGGATTTCTTCAAACAGATCCTGTCGTCCGGACCAGCCAGCAAGAAAGGCAAGGTGGACATTCACGAGACGCCTTACGATAACCTGCATGTCATCACGGCTTCTGCAGAGCTGGCAGACCTGCAGCCCAAGCTGGAAGCCAAGCACAAGATCAACAAGCTGCGCAAACTGCTCGACGAGCTCAGCGAAGAGTACGATCGGATCTATATCGACACACCACCGGCGCTGAATTTCTATGCGGTATCAGCCTTGATCGCGGCGGACCGTGTGTTGATTCCCTTCGATTGCGACAGCTTTTCCCGGCATGCGCTCTATGGTTTGCTCGATGAAATCGCCGAGTTGAAGGAAGACCATAACGAGGGCCTTGAAGTCGAAGGTATCGTGGTCAACCAGTTCCAGCCTCGCGCCAGCCTGCCTCAGCAGATGCTCGACGAACTCATCGCGGAGGGATTGCCCGTGCTGCCGGTGTATCTCAACAGCTCGGTGAAGATGCGCGAGTCCCATGAACTGAACATCCCGCTGATCCATCTGGACCCGCGGCACAAGCTGACCCAGCAATTCGTTGAGCTGCACAACCTGCTCGAACAAGCCTGAACCCGCACCGCAAGCCGCGTCCGGCCCCGACGCGGTCTTCCAGGTACACCGCATGCACCGCCGACGCGGCTCGCGCCGCTGCTACAGAAACACCGCGATCCCCTGTAGCAGCGGCGCAAGCCGCGTCCGGCCTCAACGCGGCCCCCCAGATACCCCGCGTGCACCGCCGACGCGGCTCGCGCCGCGGCAACAGAAACACTGCGATCCCCTGTAGCAGCGGCGCAAGCCGCGTCCGGCCTCACCGCGGTCCTCCAGTTGCATCGCATGCACCGCCGACGCGGCTCGCGCCCCTGCTTCACAAACACCGCGATCCCGGTAGCAGCGGCGCACGCCGCCCCCAGCCTCCACCCGGGCGTCCAGGTGCACCGCATGCACCGCCGACGCGGCTCGCGCCGCTCCTACAGGAACACCCCGACCCCCCGTAGCAGCGGCGCAAGCCGCGTCAGGGCCGCTATGCAATTCTTCAGGTTCCTACCGATCAACAATCCCGTGGGCGCGTAGCCAGCCCACTAACTGTGGCAGCGGCATTGCACCGCTCTGCCGCGCGACTTCCCGACCATTCTTGAACAGGATCAAGCTCGGTATCGAGCGGATCCCAAGTTGCGTGGACAGCTGCGGGTTGGCCTGGCTGTCCAGCTTGGCGAGTCGGCAGCGGCCCTGCAGTTGTGCCGCCGCCTGTTCGAATACCGGTGCGAAGGACTTGCACGGCCCGCACCAGTCGGCCCAGACGTCCACCAGCAACGGCAAATCGCCTTTGATCTGGCTGGCATAGTCGCCTTGAGTCAGCTCGAAGGGTGTATCGAGCAACACCGCCGCCTTGCACCGCCCGCACTTGGGCTGGTCTTTGAGGCGCGAAGCAGGAATGCGGTTGAGCCCGTTGCAATGCGGGCAGGGGATTACCAGTGAGTCGCTCATGCCGCGCTCCGGTTGTATGAATGCACCACAGGTATGTGGAGGCGGCATAGTTGGATATCAACCGGCGCTGTACGTGCCGATTGCCCGCCGACTGTATCTGTAGCGTTTGACCGCTGCCCAGTAGAGTCAAACCCAAATTGCAATCAGGAACAGGCCATGGCGCTGCTCGGCATTCTGGGTGGGATGAGCTGGGAATCATCCGCCTCCTACTATCGACTGATAAACGAAGGCTACAGAGACGCAAAGGGCGGACTTCACTCGGCTCCTTTGCTGCTGCACTCAGTCGACTTCGCCAGCATTGCCGCCCTGCAGAAGGCCGGGGACTGGCAGGCTGCGGGTGTCCAGCTGTCCGACGCGGCGCGCGGATTGGAGCGAGCGGGGGCGGGCGCGATAGTGCTGGCTACCAACACCATGCACAAGGTTGCCGATGCCATCGAGCAAGCGGTCGAGATCCCCTTACTGCACATCGGCGATGCAGTAGGTGATGCCCTGCAAGCCGGCGGTTTCCAGCGAGTGGCCTTGCTCGGCACACGCTTCACCATGCAACAGGAATTTTATCGTCTGCGGCTGGCCGAGCGCTATGGTATCGAGGTGGTACTGCCTGAAGAGACGCAAATGGCAGAGATCGACCGGATCATTTTTTCCGAGTTGTGCCAAGGACAGTTCACCTCGGTATCGCAGGCGTACTACCTGGCCTGCCTTGAAAGTCTTCACAGCCAAGGCGCGCAGGCAGCCATTCTGGGCTGCACCGAGATCGGCCTTCTTCTGCAGGGCGTCGAGGCGCCGTTGCCGCTGATCGATAGCACTCAGGTCCATGTGCAGAGCGGCCTACGCTGGTTATTGAGCCGCAGTGGCGAGTCTGACTGGGCAAAAACGTGATTACAGCTTCACCGCCTTGAGCTCATGCTCAAGGCTGCGCTGCACGAACTGATTGATGCTGACGCCCAGCGCAGCCGCCGCTTCAGTGACCTGGGCATGCAGCGTTTCAGGCAGCCGGAGCTGAAATTTCCCCGAGTAGCATTTGACTGGCTCGATCCCTTCCTCTGCGCACACTTGCAGAAATACTCGCAACGACTCGGCGCCTTCGGTCTTCAATGCGCTGACGCTGTCGGCGTGAAAGTCCGCACCGCCATTCAGATTGATGAACTCCCCGCGAAAAGTCCCGACTTCCGGGTCGTACTGGATGACGGCCCGATGGCCGTCGATGATCATGATGTTGTTCATGGTTCGATTCCGTTGACTGCCAGCCAATTGCGGATGCTTGCCACTGCGGCCTTATCGGTTTCCGGGGACGGATGAGGGCGATGGAACACCCGCACGGTCCCGAAAAGAACTACCGCCACTCGTGAGCCTTCCCGCTCTTGCACCTTGCCTCCCAATTCGATGAACAATCGCTCGATGCGTGACCAGCGGATTGTTCCTGACACAGGGCGAGCGTAGATCGCCTCAAGCACGTCAATGTGTTTGAGCTTTGAAGGGTTCATCGTAACGCTCCGTACTCTAAAATGGTACCAGAAATAGGTACCGTTCCAGATAGAGATTTAGGGGCACACGATGATGTGCTGGTTGCAACGAAACGGCAGTCGGACAGGCTTGAAAGCGATGTAGGCGGTGTCCGATGCATGCCGTTGATAATAGAGAGTCAGCCACCCCTCACGACGAACAACTGATCTCCAGATGCTTGCCCCACTCCGGTGGGCGTTCCGCGTAGCGCTCCATGCCCGGTTGCGCTTCGAACGGGTTCGAGAGCACTTGGTGCAGTCGCCGCACCTCGGAATAGTCGCCGTCTTCGGCGGCATCGATGGCTTTCTGCGCCAGGTAATTGCGCAGGATGTACAAAGGATTGACCTGATTCATGCGCTCGGTACGACCGTCGACCACATCACGATCCATGCGCGCCTGATAATCGGCCGCCCAGGCATCGAAGCCCTGGATATCGACGAAGTCATCGCGCAGCACGGCCAGCGCGCCGACTTCGCCCAGGCGCCGGAAGAACAGGTTGTAATCCACGCCGCTGTTCTGCATCAGCCCCAGCAGACGTTCGAGCAGCACCTTGTCGCCGTCTTCGGCCAGGGTGAAGCCCAGTCGCCGCCGCATGATGTCCAGATAGGCAGCCTCGTACAGTGGCAGGAACAACCCCAATGCTTCCTGCAGCGCCGGCACTTCGATCAAGGGTGTCAACGACTGAGCCAGGGCGCTCAGGTTCCAGTGTGCCACCGGCACTTGGTTGCTGAAGCTGTAGCGGCCTTCGTGGTCGGAGTGGTTGCAGATGAAGTTCGCGTCGAAGTCATCCAGAAAGGCGAACGGTCCGAAGTCGAAGGTAATGCCCAGAATCGACATGTTGTCGGTGTTCATCACCCCGTGACAGAAGCCGTAGGCCTGCCATTGCGCGATCAGCTCGGCGTTGCGCTCGACGATCTCGCGGAACATGTCCAGGTAGGGCTCAGGCTGGGTCGCGCAGCCGGGAAAATGCGCCGCCAGCACATGGTCGACCAACTGTTTCTGCAATTCGGGCTGGCGGGTGTAGTAGAAGTATTCGAAATGACCGAAACGCACGTGGCTCGGCGCAAGGCGCAGGAGCATGGCGGCGCGTTCCTGCTTTTCACGCCATACCGGCGTGTCCGACGCGATCACGCACAGGGCGCGGCTGCTGGGAATGCTCAGGGCGTGCAAGGCTTCGGACGCCAGGAATTCGCGGATCGAGGAGCGCAGCACCGCGCGGCCATCGCCTCGGCGCGAGTAGGGCGTGGGTCCGGCGCCCTTGAGGGGCAGGTCCCAGTGTTCGCCAGCGTCGTTGTATACCTCGCCGAGCAGTACGCCGCGGCCGTCGCCCAACTGAGGGGTGTAGCCGCCGAACTGATGACCCGAATAGATCATCGCCCGCGGCTCGGTTTCGCTCCACAGTTTGTGGCCGCTGAACAGCTCGGCGAACAGCGGCGTCTGGGCACACGCAGGGTCCAGGTCCAGCAGGCTCATGGCTGCATCGCTGGCCACCACCAGCCGTGGGTTGTCGATGGGCTCCGGCAGAACGTGAGTGGAAAAGACGTCGCCCAAGCGGGCGAAGCGGTTGTCGAAAATCAGTTCGTCGAGGCCTTTCATGTGCGTTCTCCGTGGGCGTAGTGCGCTCAGTCAAGTTTCGAGGGGGGCGGCTGGGGTGCGTCGACGACCCGAGGCGTGCTCGGCGGCTCCGCCTGTGCAGGCGTGGCGGCCGGCTGCAGGGTGCCGGTGCTCTCGCCTGGCTCGGCGGGCACCAGCTTGTACTCTTTGCCGGTGGTGTTCTTCAGGTAGATCTCCATCTGCCGGAACGAAATATTGATGTTCTGGCGTTTGAATTCCTTGTTGATGAACCGATTGATCTCGTCCAGCACCGGGTTGCGGTCGCCCAGGTCACGCACGTGCATGCGCAGCTCGTGGTCCAGGGTGCTCTCGCCGAAGTTGAGGAAATACACCAGGGGCTCCGGTTCCTTGAGCACCCGTGGATTGTCCCGTGCCGCCTTGAGCAGCAGGGTCCGCACCAGGTCCAGGTCCGAGCCGTAGTCCACGCCCAGCTTCAAGGTCACCCGGGTGATGGTGTCGGTCAGCGACCAGTTGATCAGTTGTCCGGTGATGAAGGTCTTGTTGGGGACGATGATGTCCTTGCGGTCGAAATCGGTGATCGTGGTCGCGCGGATACGGATCTTGCTCACCGTGCCCGACAGGTTGCCGATGGTGATGGTGTCACCGATGCGCACCGGGCGCTCGAAGAGAATCATGATGCCGGAGATGAAGTTGGCGAAAATCTCCTGCATGCCGAAACCGATACCCAGCGACAAGGCCGCGACCAGCCATTGCAGCTTGTCCCAGCTCACCCCCAGGGTCGACAGCGTGGACACGAAACCGACACCGGCAATCACGTAGGACAGCAGGGTAGTGGTGGCGTAGGCGCTGCCTTGGGCCAGGTTCAGCTTGGACAGTACCAACACTTCCAGCAGCCCCGGCAGGTTGCCGGCCAGCACGATGGTGATGCCGATGATCATGGCCGCACCGATGAAGTCGCTCAGGCTGATCGGCACCATGCTCATGGCGGCGCCGGTGCCGCTGGTGTATTCGTACAGGGTGATGTTGTCCAGGTAGGCGAAGACGCTGATCAGGTCGCTCCAGACCCAATACAGCGCGCCGATGAAACCGGCCAGCAAGGCCAGGCGCACCAGGCGCAGGGATTGCTGGTTGACCTGTTCGATGTCCAGGGTCGGCTCTTCGGCCACCGGTTCGCCTTCGCCGCTGTCCTTGGCCAGCTGTCGCTTGGCCAGCGCCCGTTGGTAGGCCAGTCGCCGGGCGGCGACGCTCAGCCCTCGCACGAACGCGGCTTCGATGACCAGCCAGATCATCAGCAGGTACAGGGTGTCGATCAGCCGGTCGGTGAGCTTGAGCGCGGTGTAGTAGTAGCCGAAGCAGACCGCCACGAACAGCGCGATCGGCAACGCGGTGAACAGCAGGCCGATGGCGCGGCGAAACAGTGAAGCGCTCTTGTGCGTCGGGCTGCTGATCAGCAACCGTCCCAGCAACCAGGCCATCAATGCATAACAGGTGAGCACCACGGCGATGCCGAGCACGTCATCGGCCAGCGCCGAGGGTTGCAGTTCGGCCACCGCCACCACCGAAACCAGTGCCAGCACGACGAAGCCCAGGCGGCGCACCCAGCCTTGCAGAAAGGCCACCTGCGCCCGCTCCCAGCGGAAATGCAGCTCGGCCACGCCGCCGGGGGCGAGGATTCGGTACGCCGTATAGAACACCAGCCACGCCTGGGCGATCTGCAACATGGCCGCGCCCAATCCGGCATTCTGCCCGCGGGCATCGATCAACAGGGCATAGCCGCACAGGGCCAGGCCCAGGGCCATAGGCATGGCCAGCAGAATGTTGATCAGGATAGCGGCAGGCGTATGCCACTGGCGGTCGCGCTTGAAGTGGCCTATGTCCTGATGCACCGCATTGAGTTTCTGGTAGAGAAACGCGCGCTTCCATTGCAGCAGGCCGATCACCAACAGCAGCGGCAGGAACAGCAAGGGTCGCTGCACTAGGCCGTCGGTCAGTTCGCTCACGCTGGACGCCCAGGGCAGGGTGGTGACCTGGTTTTCCAGGCGCCGCGGCACCGCCTTGAACCACTCGTCATCCAGCGGCTTGTTGCTGGGGATCCAGAACATCTGCTCGTCCAGCGTGGCACGCAGGCTTTGGGCGGTGCTGAGCAACTGTTTCTGGTTGAGCTGCAGGGTGATCGATTCGTTGAGCAGCGCGCTCAGTTCTCGGTTCAGCCGTTCGAGCAGATCGCTGCGGGTGACCGCCAGCTCCAGCAAGCTTTTGCGCAACTGCGGCGTGTTCTGGTCCTGCGCCTGATTGGCCAGCAAGTTATCCACATACGCTGCCGGATTGCTGATGGCTTCTCGCTGTTGGTTGACCTCGAACTGGTACAAACGGATGTCAGCGATTTCGTCGGCCAGGTCGCGGTCGACCTTCAGGTGGGGCAAGGCCTGCTTCTGCTTGTAGAGAATCTTGGACAGCAGCAGGCTACCCTTGAGCACGCTGATCTGCTCATCCAGGGCCTGGTCGCTCTGGGTCACGCTGTCGAGCTGCTGGCGGGTCTTGAGGTTCTGCTGGGTCAGTTCGTTGAGGCGGTCGGTGCTGCGCAGCAGATAGTCGGACAGTTTGACGTTGGTCGCACTTTCAGTGGCCAGCACGCTGCTGCCGCCGGCTTTCTGTGCTTCCAGCGATTGCTTGGTGACCGTTTCCTGAGACTGCGCCAGACGCTTCTGATTGATCAGCGTCTGCAGGTCCTGGATTTCCTGATCCAGCCGAGTGGTTTTCTCCAGCACCAGGTCGTGACGAGCGTTGCCCAGGTCCTGCAGGGTGCTGTTACCGGCCAGTTCCTGGCGGCGCAGGTTGATCAAGGCGCCGATGGAGGCCTGTTCGGCCACCAGTTGGTTGCGGGTATCGGGCGTCAGCGCCTTGCCGTCGTTCTTGCCCAGCTTGAGGATGCCGTTGATCTGCTGGATACGGTTCTGGCTGGCACTGATCTCGGTCTGCGCGCGTTCCGGGCGGGTCTGCGCGGTGATGATCAGGCTGTTGGCGTCGGACAGCGCCTTCTGCAGCTCACCTTGTTCGGTGGTGCGCTCGCTGAAGATCTGCTCCAGCTGCGGCACACTCAAGGTCGCATAGCGCTGAGTCACCGGGAGGACCGGCGTGCTTTTGAGGCGGCTCAGTTCGCGCTGCGCCTCAAGGGTCTGCTTGGGGGCATCGGCCAGTTGCTGCTTGAGATCAGCCAGCTTGCGCTCGTTGTCTTCCTGGTTGCCGATCAGGCCCAGGGTCTGCTCGAACACTTGCTGCAGAGCCTTCTGGTCGGCTTCTGGCAGCTTGCGTTCGGCGATCTTGTCGAGGTTCTGTTGCACCGTTTCACGGTTCAGCGGGTCGGCAGCCTGAACGCTGGCGACAGCCATGCACAGCCCCAGCAGGGCTGCGGAAAGAAAATTGCGCATAGGTTAAAAGTCGTACAGCTCGAAGAGAGATGGGCAGTTTAGAGGAAGAGCCCAGGCCCTGGACGACTTCCTTCGGGGAATTTGACGCCCACTTTCATGATCCGGTTCCCGTCCATGACCGCGACCGTCCACAGCGTGCCGTTCCACTCCACGTGGTCGCCGACGATCGGCGCGCCGCCGACCCGCTGCATGATGAAGCGGCTGAGCGGCATCTGCGGATCCAGACCGTCGAGCTTGAGGCCGTAGAGCGCCGAGACGGCGCCCAGTTCGGCGTCGCCTTCGAGCACGAAGTCGCCGAAGAAACGCAGGTCCAGACCGCGTTGTGGTGCGCGGCTGAACAGTTTGCCCAGAGCGGGCAGGTTGTGCTCATGGCCGATCACGCACAGCAAGTCGTCCACTTCCAGGACCGTACTGCCCGACGGGTGGAGCAGTTGCTGGCCGCGAAACAACGCGGCGATGCGCGTGCCTTCTGGCATCTTCAACTCGCGCAGGGCGGCGCCGATGCACCATTTTTCCGCGCCCAGGCGATAGACGAACAACTCCCACTCGCTGGTGATGTGCACTTCGAGGGCCGAGCGGGAGATCGGCGCCGGGTCCGGCGGCACGGTGACCTTGAGCAGCTTGGCCACCCACGGCAGGCTGGTGCCTTGCACCAGCAGCGACACCAGCACGATGAAGAAGGCCAGATTGAAGAACAGTTGCGCATCCGGCAGCCCGGCCATCAATGGGAACACCGCCAGAATGATCGGCACCGCGCCGCGCAGGCCCACCCAGGAAATGAACGCCTTTTCGCGGCCGTGGAAGGCCTTGAACGGCAGCAGGCCGACCATCACCGACAGCGGCCGTGCGATCAGGATCATCCACAGCGCCAAGGCGAGGGCGGGCAGGGCGATGGGCAGCAGGTCGTGGGGCGTGACCAGCAGGCCCAGCACCAGGAACATGCCGATCTGCGCCAGCCAGGCCATGCCGTCGAGCATGTGCAGAATGCCGTGGCGGCTACGGATCGGTTTGTTGCCCATGACCAGGCCGCACAGGTACACGGCGAGGAAGCCGCTGCCGTGCAGGGCGTTGGTCAAGGCGAACACCAGCAAGCCGCCGGCCACTACCAGGATCGGGTACAGGCCGGTGGCCAGGTTGATGCGGTTGACCAGTTGCAGCATGACCCAGCCGCCGCCCAGACCAATCACGCCGCCGATGCCGAACTCGCGCAGCAGGTGGCCGAGCAGGCCCCAATGCAGACCGGTCTGGCCGCTGGCGATCATGTCGATCAGGGTCACGGTGAGAAACACCGCCATCGGGTCGTTACTGCCCGATTCGATTTCGAGCGTTGCGGTCACCCGCTCGTTCAGGCCCTTGCCACCCAGCAGCGAGAATACCGCCGCGGCGTCGGTGGAGCCGACAATGGCGCCGATCAACAGCCCCTGGATCATGCTCAGGTCGAACAGCCAGGCCGCGACCGCGCCGGTCAGCGCAGTGGTGATCAGCACCCCGACCGTGGCCAGCGACAGCGCCGGCCACAACGCCACGCGAAAACTCGAAACCCGCGTGCGCAAGCCGCCGTCGAGCAAAATCACTGCCAGCGCCAGGTTGCCGACCAGGTAGGCCGTCGGGTAGTTGTTGAAGATAATGCCGCCACCATCCACACCGGCGGCCATGCCGACGGCGAGGATGATCACCAGAATGGGAATGCCCAGCCGAGAGGACAGCGAGCTGACCAGAATACTTGCACCCACCAGCAACGCGCCGATCAAGAACAGGCTGTTGATGAAGGTGGCGTCCAAGGGCAGTACTCCGTAAGCAGTGGCAGAACCGGCAACATGCAGGCCTCGTGCCAACGGATTCTAACCCGTGTAAACGCATGTATGTCAAAGGATTTGCCCGGCGCCGCCCATACGTCGCAGGCAAGCGCGCAGGGTCCGCGGCCCACAAACACAACGGGCGCCCTGAGGCGCCCGTTGTGTCGAACCGATCAGCTTCAATCGGTCACCATCAGCCGATGCTCATCAAGCTGGCGTTGCCGCCGGCCGCAGCGGTGTTCACGCTCAGTGCCCGCTCGATCACCAGACGCTCCAGGCAGATCCCGGTTTCACCCTGGGACAGGCCGTGCACGCCGACGATGGCACCACCGCGTTTGGCGACTTGCTCGCAGACCGCACGCAGCTGATCGGAATCACCGTGATGCAGCACTGCGTCGAACAGCACCTCGTCCTTGTTCCACTCCGGTACCAGCTTGACCCGTGCCTGGACTTCCTTGGGCAGACGGGCGCGCACGGCCTTGCTCAAGGCATTGTCCGGCAGCACTGCGCTGGAGCCCACGGCCATCACCGCCGCCAGTTGCACCAGCAGGTCGGCTTCCACCTCGGCCAGGCACAGCACGTGCTCGCGCGGCAGGATGGTGTAGCTGTTGCGTTCACCGGTCGGGCCATCGAGCAGACGGGTCACGCCGCTCTGCGACTGAATGGCAAATTCGCCGCACAGTTGTGCCAACTCGGCCTGCTGAGTGCTCGCAGCCCAGGCTTGCAGCGCCTGCAATGGCTTGCCCATGGCATCGCGCAGGCGCACGTCGGGGGCGAGCCCGGCGTCGCTGCGCTGGAACGACTGGGCGATGGCATCGTTGGGTCGGGTCGACAGCAGGCGGTACAGGTACAGCGGGCCACCGGCCTTGGGACCTGTGCCCGACAGGCCCTCGCCGCCGAACGGCTGCACACCCACCACGGCGCCCACGATGTTGCGGTTGACGTAGACGTTGCCGGCATGGACGTTGTCGATCACCTTGGCGATGGTCTCGTCGATGCGCGTGTGCACGCCCAGGGTCAGGCCATAGCCGGAAGCGTTGATCTGAGCGATCAACTGATCCAGATCGCGACGCTTGTAGCGCACCACGTGCAGCACGGGACCGAAGATCTCGCGTTGCAGCTCGTCGAAGCTTTCCAGTTCGATCAGGGTTGGCATGACGAAGGTGCCGCGCTTGATCTCGGCGCTGTCGGCAATGGCCATCTGGTAGACGTCACGGCCTTTGTCGCGCATGCCCTGGATGTGCTTCTCGATGCCGGTCTTGGCTTCGGCGTCGATCACCGGGCCGATGTCCACGCTCAGGCGCTCGGGGTTGCCCAGGCGTGCTTCGGCCATGGCGCCCTTGAGCATTTCGATCACACGGTCGGCGGAATCTTCCTGCAGGCAGAGCACGCGCAGGGCCGAGCAACGCTGGCCGGCGGAGTCGAATGCCGAGGACACCACATCGATCACCACCTGTTCGGTGAGCGCCGAGGAATCGACGATCATCGCGTTCTGGCCACCGGTTTCGGCGATCAATGGAATCGGACGCCCTTGCGCATCCAGACGTCCGGCGATGTTGCGCTGCAGCAGCCGCGCCACCTCGGTGGAGCCGGTGAACATCACGCCTTTGACCCGCTCATCGCCCACCAGCCGTGCGCCGACGGTTTCACCGCGGCCCGGCAGCAGTTGCAGCACGCCCTCAGGAATGCCGGCGTCGAGCAGCAGGCGCACGGCCTGAGCGGCCACCAACGGAGTTTGCTCCGCAGGCTTGGCCAGCACCGGGTTGCCCGCGGCCAGCGCCGCAGCCACCTGACCGGTGAAGATCGCCAGCGGGAAGTTCCACGGGCTGATGCACACCACAGGCCCCAGCGGGCGATGGGCGTCGTTGTTGAAATCATTGCGTGCCTGCACCGCGTAGTAGCGCAGGAAGTCCACGGCCTCGCGCACTTCGGCGATGGCGTTGGCGAAGGTCTTGCCGGCCTCGCGGGCCAGCAGGCCCATCAACGGCTGAATCTCGGCTTCCATCAGGTCCGCGGCGCGCTCCAGTACGGCGGCGCGCTCGGCTGGCGGGGTGGCCTGCCAGATCGGGCCGTTGATCAGCGCACACTGAATGGCGTTGTCGACGTCGGTGACCGTGGCCTCCTGAACATGGCCGACCACGTCGCGCAGATCGGACGGGTTCAGCACTGGCTGGGCCGGTTCGTTGCTAGCCTCGCAGCCCAGCAGCGGCAGGGCTTTCCAGTCGTTGTGAGCCGTGGCCAGCAGGGCGGACGACAGCGATGCGAGGCGATGTTCGTTGGCCATGTCGATGCCGGCCGAGTTGGCCCGGTCGCTGCCGTACAGATCGCGCGGCAGAGGGATGCGCGGGTGCGGCAAGCCGAACTGGCCTTCCTGGGTCGCCATCCGCTCGATGGTGGCCACCGGGTCGGCGACCAGTTCCTGAATGGAGATGGACTGATCGGCGATACGGTTGACGAACGAGGTGTTGGCGCCGTTCTCCAGCAAGCGCCGGACCAGGTAGGCCAGTAGCGTTTCATGGGTGCCGACCGGTGCATACACGCGGCATGGACGGTTCAGCTTGCCATCGGCAACCTTGCCCACGACCTGCTCGTACAGCGGTTCGCCCATGCCGTGCAGGCACTGGAATTCGTACTGGCCGGGGTAATAGTTCTGGCCGGCAATGTGGTAGATGGCCGCCAGCGTATGGGCGTTGTGGGTCGCGAACTGCGGGTAGATGACTTCCGGCACCGACAGCAGCTTGCGTGCGCAGGCCACATAGGACACGTCGGTGTACACCTTGCGGGTGTACACCGGGTAGCCTTCCAGGCCCTCGACCTGGGCGCGCTTGATTTCGCTGTCCCAGTAGGCGCCTTTCACCAGGCGGATCATCAGGCGATGACGGCTGCGACGAGCCAGGTCGATGACGTAGTCGATCACATACGGGCAGCGCTTCTGGTAGGCCTGGATGACGAAGCCGATACCGTTCCAGCCGGTCAGCTGCGGCTCGAAGCACAGGCGTTCGAGCAGGTCCAGCGACAGCTCCAGGCGATCTGCCTCCTCGGCGTCGATGTTCAGGCCGATGTCGTATTGCTTGGCCAGCAGGGTCAGCGACAGCAGGCGCGGGTACAGCTCTTCCATCACGCGCTCGTACTGGGCCCGGCTGTAGCGCGGATGCAGCGCCGACAGCTTGATCGAGATGCCGGGGCCTTCATAGATACCGCGGCCGTGGGAGGCTTTGCCGATCGAGTGGATCGCCTGCTCGTAGGAGGCCAGGTATTTCTGCGCATCGTGCTCGGTCAGCGCCGCCTCGCCCAGCATGTCGTAGGAGTAGCGGAAACCCTTGCTCTCGAATTTGCTGGCGTTGGCCAGGGCTTCGCCGATGGTTTCGCCGGTGACGAACTGCTCGCCCATCAGGCGCATGGCCATGTCGACGCCCTTGCGGATCATCGGCTCGCCGCTCTTGCCGATGATGCGGCTGAGCGAAGACGACAGGCCCGATTCGTTGTGCGTGGACACCAGCTTGCCGGTCAGCAGCAGGCCCCAGGTCGCAGCGTTGACGAACAACGATGGGCTGTTGCCCAGGTGCGGGTGCCAGTTGCCGGTGCTGATCTTGTCGCGGATCAACGCATCGCGGGTGCCCTTGTCGGGGATGCGCAGCAGTGCTTCGGCCAGGCACATCAAGGCCACGCCTTCCTGGGAGCTGAGCGAAAATTCCTGCAGCAGGCCCTGAACGATCCCGGCACGACCGCCCGCGCTTTTCTGGTTGCGCAGCTTCTCGGCGATGCGCGCCGCCAGCTTGTTGGTGGCATCGGCCATGTCGGCCGGCAGGCGTGCCTGCTCCAGCAGCATCGGCACCACCTCTGGCTCGGGACGACGATAGGCGCCAGTGATCGCGGCGCGCAGTACCGACTGCGGCAGGATGCTTTCGGCGAATTCGAGGAAGCACTGGTGCGCGTGGTCCGGCAGAATATCGCCCGCGTCGTCATTGCCACTCACCCCGGCCCCGGACAGCTCGGTCAGCGTTGCGCCCCCTTCAAGCTTCTCCAGATAGTTGAAGATCGCCTGCTTGATCAACCAGTGCGGCGTACGGTCGATGGACTGCGCGCAAGCCTTGAGGCGTTCGCGGGTCGGGTCGTCCAGCTTGACGCCCAGGGTGGTGGTTGCCATTTCTTGTCCTCATCAGGGCCACGGTGCGTGGCAATAAAGCCGGCGGCAAGATTAGCCGTGCGCTTTGCGGGGTGCAACTAGGTGCAACCTTGATCTGGATGAAAGTTGCACCGCTCGACGGAAAACCTTTTTGCATGGGTTGAATCTGCACAAATCCGGTGCGGGTGTGTACCCGTAAACAGGCAAATGCTCCGAAAGGAAGCAGATGCGTCGTGTTTATCCAGATGTTTCCAAAGGTGCAACTTGCTTGCCAAAAGGGTTGCGCCTGCCCGTAATGCCGGCCTAAAGTTCGGCCCCCTCCAGGTCAACCCGCACGTTTTGCAATCTGCCGACCTGCGTCATGAACGCCGAAGCGCGCTCGCAGGCTCATAAAAACAAAGCAAGGAGACACCCCATGAGTGTCAGCAATCCCACGCTGATCACCTTCGTGATCTACATCGCTGCCATGGTCCTGATCGGCCTGTTCGCCTACCGCTCCACCAACAACCTTTCCGACTACATTCTCGGCGGACGCAGCCTTGGCAGCGTGGTCACCGCATTGTCGGCCGGTGCCTCGGACATGAGCGGCTGGCTGCTCATGGGCCTGCCGGGCGCGATCTACCTGTCGGGTCTTTCGGAGGTCTGGATCGCCATCGGCCTGATCATCGGCGCCTACCTGAACTGGTTGTTCGTCGCGGGCCGGCTGCGCGTGCAGACCGAACATAACGGCGACGCGCTGACCTTGCCGGACTATTTTGCCGGGCGCTTCGAAGACACCAGCGGCCTGTTGCGGATCATCTCCGCGGTCGTGATCCTGGTGTTCTTCACCATCTATTGCGCATCCGGCATCGTCGCCGGCGCGCGGTTGTTCGAAAGCACCTTCGGCATGTCCTATGAATCGGCCTTGTGGGCTGGCGCCGCGGCGACCATCGCCTACACCTTCGTCGGCGGCTTCCTGGCGGTCAGCTGGACCGACACCGTGCAGGCCACGCTGATGATCTTCGCCTTGATCCTCACGCCCATCGTCGTGGTGCTGGCCACCGGCGGTGTCGACACGGCGTTCCTGGCCATCGAGGCGCAGAACCCGGCCAATTTCGACATGCTGCGCGGCACCACTTTCATCGGCGTCGTTTCGCTGCTGGGCTGGGGCCTTGGCTACTTTGGCCAACCGCACATCCTCGCGCGCTTCATGGCCGCCGACTCGGTGAAATCCATCGCCAAGGCCCGGCGCATTTCCATGACCTGGATGATCCTTTGCCTGGGCGGCACCGTGGCCGTGGGCTTTTTCGGCATCGCCTATTTCTCGGCCAACCCCGGGCTGGCAGGTGCAGTGAATGAAAACCACGAGCGGGTGTTCATCGAACTGGCCAAGATCCTCTTCAACCCGTGGATTGCCGGCGTGTTGCTGTCGGCCATCCTGGCGGCAGTGATGAGCACCCTCAGCTGCCAGTTGCTGGTGTGCTCCAGCGCCCTGACCGAGGACTTCTACAAAGCGTTCCTGCGCAAGGGCGCGTCTCAGCGCGAGTTGGTCTGGGTCGGTCGCATAATGGTGTTGCTGGTGGCGCTGGTCGCGATCTGGCTGGCGTCCAATCCCGAGAATCGCGTGCTGGGTCTGGTCAGCTACGCCTGGGCAGGATTCGGCGCGGCATTCGGGCCGGTGGTGCTGATTTCGGTGGTCTGGAAAGGCATGACCCGCAACGGCGCCCTGGCCGGCATTCTGGTGGGCGCGGCGACGGTGATCCTCTGGAAACACTTCGAGCTGCTGGGGTTGTACGAGATCATTCCGGGCTTCGCGTTTGCCAGCCTGTCCATCGTGATCGTCAGCAAGCTGGGCCGTGGTCCGTCACCGGCCATGATCAGCCGCTTCGAACGCGCCGAGGCGGCTTTCCACCAAGGCAAGTGATGCATTGCTGGCTACCGTCTCCTCCGTAGGAGCGGTCATCGGCCGCGAAAGACACACCGCGTACATCAGGTGGTGCGCGCTGCCTTCTTCGCGGGCAGAGCCCGCTCCCACATGTTCTCTGCCGTCCTGTGGGAGCGGGGCGGGCGGCTGAGCCCTCTGCCCGCGAAAGGGCCCGTCCAGCCTCCGCAAAAATCCTATCTGAAATGCTAGACTCCTGCCCATCTGCAGGAGTCCCCATGAACTATCGTCATGCCTTCCACGCCGGCAATCACGCCGACGTGTTCAAACATATCGTCCTCACCCGGTTGATTGCGCTGATGTCGCGCAAGGAACAGCCGTTCGCCTATATCGACACCCATGCCGGCCTCGGCCTGTACGACCTGAGCGGCGACCAGGCGACCCGCACCGGTGAATGGCTCGAAGGCATCGCCCGCCTGTGGCAGGCCACCGACCGCCCCGCGCTGACCGACGACTACGTCAAGGTGATCAACCGCCTCAACGCCGAAGGCGAGCTGCGTTACTACCCAGGGTCGCCCGAGCTGGCGCGGCGGCTGATGCGCCAGCAGGACCGCGTGCTGCTCAACGAAAAGCATCCGGACGATGGCCAGTTGCTCAAGGACAACATGAAGAAGGACCCGCGGGTGGCGGTGCACCTGGGCGAGGGCTGGCACGTGCCGCGAGCCTTGCTGCCCGTGGCCGAAAAACGCGCGGTGATGCTGATCGATCCGCCGTTCGAACAACTGGACGAGTTGCAGCGCTGCGCCAAGGCCATGAAAGAAACCATCGGCCGCATGCGCCAGACCGTGGCTGCCATCTGGTACCCGATCAAGGACGATTCGCGCGCCCTCAAGCGTTTCTACCAGGAGCTCACCAGCAGCGGCGCGCCAAAGCTTCTGCGCGTGGAGCTGCTGGTGCACCCGCTGGACACGCCACAGAGCCTGAACGGCTCGGGCCTGGTCATTTCCAACCCACCGTGGGGGCTGGAAGAAGAGCTCAACACGCTGATGCCCTGGTTGGCCAATCTGCTCGGCCAGAGCCAGGGCGGCTGGAAGATGGACTGGCTGATCGCCGAATGACCCTCAGGGTGTGAGGCACACCCCGGTTCCGCCCAGCCCGCAATAGCCTTGCGGGTTCTTGGCCAGGTACTGCTGGTGATACGCCTCGGCGTAGTAGAAGGTCGGCGCCGGTTCGATCTGTGTGGTGATCTCGGCGTGTCCGGCTGCGGTCAGCTCGGCCTGGAAAGCGTCGCGGGTCGCCTCGGCAGCGGCCAGTTGCTGCGGGGTTGTGCAGTAGATCACCGAGCGGTACTGAGTCCCGATGTCGTTGCCCTGGCGCATGCCCTGGGTCGGGTTGTGCGACTCCCAGAACACCTTCAGCAACGCTTCGTAGGACGTCACCTGCGGGTCGAACACCACCAGCACCACTTCACTGTGCCCGGTCAGTCCCGAGCAGGTTTCCTCGTAGGTCGGGTTGGGCGTCATGCCGCCGGCGTAACCGGCCGCCGTGGTGTACACGCCAGGCTGCTGCCACAGGCGACGTTCCGCGCCCCAGAAACATCCGAGGCCGAAAATTGCTGTTTCAAGCCCCTCGGGAAAGGGACCCTGCAGCGGCTTGCCGTTGACGAAGTGCGCCTCCGGTACGCTGATCGCGGTGTCCCGGCCGGGCAGGGCCTGTTGAGCGGTGGGCAAGTCTTGTTTCTTCACCAGAATTTCCGAACGCAGGACCATCGTGCTGTTCCTCTCTCGTGTGCGGGCAAACCTTCAGACCTGCAGTTTGCCCGAATTCGCCGAGAACGTCAGACCGCCGGCCCGCGGGGGTAGCGTTTGAGCCGTTCGATCAGCTCGGCGCCGGGAATCGGCTTGTCGAATAGATAGCCCTGGCCCACATCGCAGCGCTGACGGCGCAGGAATGCCAGTTGCTCGGCGGTCTCGATGCCCTCGGCCACCACCTTGAGCTTGAGGTTGTGCGCCATGGCGATCACGGCCGATGTGATCTCCATGTCGTCCTGGTTGTCCGGGATCTCGTGGATGAAGCTGCGATCGATCTTGATCACATCGATGGGGAATTTCTTCAGGTAGCTGAGCGAAGAATAGCCGGTGCCGAAGTCGTCCATGGCCAAGGTGAGGCCCAGGCGCTTGAGCTGGTCGAGTTGCTGATGGGTGTCCACGGTGGCTTCCAGCAGCAAGCCTTCGGTCAGCTCCAGCTCCAGCAACGAGGCGTCCAGCGCTTCTTCTTGCAGAATATTGGCGATGGAAGCGACCAGGTCGGGGTCGGAAAACTGCTTGGGCGACAGGTTGATCGCCACCTGCAGGCGACCGAGGCCAGCGGCGGTCATGGCTTTGCTCATGCGGCAGGCCTGCCGGGCGATCCACTTGCCGATGGGGATGATCAAGCCGGTCTCTTCGGCCACGCTGATGAACTGATCGGGCCGGATCATGCCTTTTTCCGGGTGGTTCCAACGCAGCAGCGCCTCCATGCCCAGCAGGCGACCCGAGCGCAGGCACAGTTTGGGCTGGTAGAACACATCCAGTTCATTCTGGGTCAAGGCGCGCCGCAGGTTGTTCTCCACGAACAGCTTGTAGCTGGCCTCGGCGTTCAGCGCCTCGGTGAACACCTGCACTTGATGCTTGCCGTTGGCCTTGGCCTTGTGCAGGGCAAGGCCGGCGTTTTTCATCAGGGTCTGCGGGTCACGCCCGTGTAGCGGCGCACAGGCCAGGCCCACGGAGCCGGTGACGTTGATCAACTGGTTGTCCACGAACATCGGCTTGTCGAGGGTCAGCAGCACCTGTTGGGCGATACGCTGGCCGGCCTCCAGGTCGGTGTCGTGCAGCAGCACGGCGAACTCGTTGCTGGCAAAGCGTGCCAGGCTGCCGGCCGGGCTCAGGCTGTTGCGCAGGCGACGCGACAGGCTGACCAACAGCTTGTCGCCGGTCTGGTGGCCGAGGCTGTCGTTGATCCGCTTGAAATTATCGATGTCCACCAGCATCAGGCTGATCGGCCGGTCGCTGTCGTGAGCGAAGCTTTCGTCCAGGCTGCGGATGAACGCCGGGCGGTTGCCCAGATTGGTCAGGTTGTCGGTATAAGCCAGGCGCTCGATGCGCTGCTGGGCCAGCTTGCTTTGGGTGATGTCCTCATAGATGCCGATGTAGTGGGTCAGCTCACGGTCATCGCCGTAGACCTTGGAGATCGACAACTGGCCCCAATAGGGCTCCAGGTTCTTGCGCCGGCTCTTGAATTCGCCTTGCCAGCTGTTGCCGTTGGCCAGGCTCGATGGCGCGTCGAACAGCAGTTCGCTGAGGTTCTCCAGAGCGGGTAGATCCGCCAGGCGCTTGCCGTGGACTTCCTCGGTGCTGTACTGGGTGATCGCGGTGAAGCTGGGGTTGACGTACTCCACCACGCCATCGCAATTGACCAGCAGAAAGGCATTGGCACTTTGCTCCACCGCACGTTGAAACAGGTTCAAGGCACTGGTGGCCGCACGGCGGTCATGGTTGTTGATCACCTGGGCGAAGTGGTCGGCGAGCTCGCCGGCAAAGGCAATCTCGTCGGCGCGCCAGGCACGTCCGCCGCCACTCTGCTCCAGGCACAGGACACCGACCACTTGGCCGTCGATGCGGATACTGGCATCGAGCACGGAGCGAACGTCGCGCAGCGCCAGCAACGGCGCCAGCTGGCACGTGCGCCGATCGGTGGCTACATCGCTGGCGTCGATAGCGCGACTGGTGTGCAGCGCCGTCAGATAGTCCGGGTAGTCGCTCAGGTCTACCGCCTGCGGGCAGCCATGGGCCTGGCGCTCGCGATAATAAGCAGTGATGGGCAGCAATTGCTGACCCTGCAAATTCCACAGGCTGGCGCAATCCACGGCATAGATGTCACAGGCGTTGCGCGTGATCAGCTCCGCAGCTTCGAGCAAAGGCTTGTGAGTGCCGTAGCGCTGCTGGGCCAGGCTCAGGATCAAGGCCTGCTGGGCGCTGGCGCGCTCCAGGTGCTGCAGTTGTTCGCGTTGCGCCAGCTGGTTCAGTTCAAGCGCCATTTGCAGTGGACTGCTCACGCCGGTCGGCTCCACAGCGCTGTCGAGCACGCTATCGACGGCGTCGTCGACGACCACCAGGTAGCCGCGCAACAGCTGTCGATTGCGTTGGCGAAACGCCTCGCCCAACTCCATCAGGTGCAAGCTGCCTTGGTTGCTGTGCAGGGTATAGCGCACGACGTAATGGGTGCTGTCGACCAATTGCGCCTGAATGGCATCGTGCAGACGATGACGGGCCGCCGGCTCCATCAGGCACGCATACGGCGAGCCGGTCAGCGAGCACAGCTCCGCCGCCGGCAGGCCAAAGACGCGTTCGCAGTTCGGATCCAGGAAAAGCAGGGCCCAACTGGCCTCGTTCAGCCGCTCGAAACGCAGCATGCCCAGGCGCGAGGGCACCGGCAGCTGCGTCACTACCTCGGCCACCATGCGGTTGGCGGCATCGGGCTGGCTTTTCATTGAACACTCGCTTCAAGAGTACTGGTCGCGCAGAGACAACAATCCCTACAGGCTGGGGTCCCTACAGGCTCGCGCGTGGGGCAAGGTTGCATCATGGCGCTCGGGCTTACAAGCGATACAGTGGCTCGGTGCTTCCATGTTGTCGGCAGGCGCACAAAATTCTGGAATTGGATCCGAAAATACCGGGTGATGAAGGCATCTACCGTATGGGTTGCGTGCGAATAATGAACTTCGGGGTCAAATTCGGGGCAAAAAAAACCCACCGCGAGGTGGGTTTTTCTTATCCGGCCAGCCTTACAGCAGCATGGTACGGATGTCGGTCAGCAGCTCGCCCAGACGCTTGGTGAAGCGGGCAGCGGCGGCGCCGTTGATCACGCGGTGATCGTAGGACAGCGACAGCGGCAGCATCAGCTTGGGCTGGAACGCCTTGCCATCCCAAACAGGCTGGATGGTGGCCTTGGAAACACCCAGGATCGCCACTTCCGGCGCGTTGACGATCGGCGTGAAGCCGGTGCCGCCAATGTGCCCGAGGCTGGAAATGGTGAAGCAGGCGCCTTGCATGTCGTCGGCCGAGAGCTTCTTGGTCCGGGCTTTTTCAGCCAGGGCCGCGGCTTCAGCTGCCAGTTGCAGCAGGCTCTTCTGGTCGACGTTCTTGATCACCGGTACCAGCAGGCCATCCGGCGTATCGACCGCGAAGCCGACGTTGACGTACTTCTTGCGGATGATCGCCTTGCCGCTAGGGGCCAGCGAAGCATTGAAGTCCGGCAGTTCCTTGAGCAGGTGCGCGCAGGCCTTGAGCAGCAACGGCAGCACGGTCAGCTTGACGCCGGCCTTTTCCGCCACGGCTTTCTGCGCCACGCGGAACGCTTCCAGCTCGGTGATATCGGCCTGGTCGAACTGGGTCACGTGCGGCACGTTCAGCCAGCTGCGGTGCAGGTTGGTGGCACCGGCCTGCATCAGGCGGGTCATCGGCACTTCTTCGGTTTCACCGAAGCGGCTGAAGTCGACGACTGGAATCGGCGGAATGCCCGCACCACCGGTAGCGCCGGCCGCAGCGGCCGGTGCTTCCTTGGCCTTCTGCATCATCGCCTTGACGTAGACCTGCACGTCTTCCTTGAGGATGCGGCCGTGTGGGCCTGTCGGGCTCACCGCGCTCAATTCGACGCCGAACTCGCGCGCCAACTGGCGAACGGCCGGGCCGGCCTGAACCTTGGCGCCGGCGGGCTTGGCCGGGGCGGCAGCAGGCTTTTCCGCGGCCGCAGCAGGGGCGGGGGGGGCGCGGGGGTCGGTTCGGCGGGCGCGGGGGCAGGGGCGGCCGCCGGGCAGGCGCCGCGGGGGCAGCGCCAGCCACTTTCAGCTTGAGGATCAGATCGCCGGTGCCGACTTCGTCTTCCAGCTTGACGCTGATGCTTTCGACCACGCCGGCAGCCGGAGAAGGAATCTCCATGCTCGCCTTGTCCGATTCCAGAGTGATCAGCGATTGATCGGCCTCGACCGTGTCGCCGGCCTTGACCAGTACTTCGATGATCTTGGCTTTGCCAGCCGAACCGATGTCCGGCACATGGATGTCCTGCACGCTGTCGCCGGCAGACGCTGCGGCCGGCTTTTCAGCCGGTGCAGGCGCCGCCGCGGCAGGCGCGGGAGCAGCGGCGGCCGGGGCAGCAGCGGGGGCTGCGCCTTCGACAGTCAGCTTGAGGATCAGGTCACCGGTGCCGACTTCGTCGTTCAGGTTGACGCTGATGCTCTCCACCACGCCTGCGGCAGGCGAAGGGATCTCCATGCTCGCCTTGTCCGATTCCAGAGTGATCAAGGACTGATCGGCGGTGACGGTGTCACCCACCTTCACCGAAATCTCGATGATCTGCGCCTTGCCCGACGAACCGATGTCCGGCACGTGGATATTCTGGCTCGAAGCGGCAGCCGGGGCCGAAGCGGGCGCCTCGGCCGGTTTGGCTTCGGCTTTTTCTTCGATCTTTGGCTCGGCGGCAGGCTCGGAAGCCTGGGGCGCTTCTTCAGCACCCTCGACGTCCAGCTCCAGCAGTTCGTCGCCTTCTTTCAGGCGGTCGCCCAGCTTGACCTTGATACTTTTCACGACGCCCGCCTTGGGCGCCGGCACTTCCATGCTGGCCTTGTCCGACTCGAGGGTCAGCAGGCTCTGCTCGGCCTCGATGCGGTCGCCGACCTTGACCAGCAATTCAATGACTTCACCTTCACCGCTGCCGATGTCAGGTACGCGAATGAGTTCGCTCACAAAAAATCTCCTCAGCAGTTCAGTGGGTTGCGTTTGTCAGGGTCGATACCGAACTTGACGATGGCCTCGGCCACCACCTTGGCTTCGATATCGCCGCGATCTGCCAAGGCTTCCAGGGCAGCCAGCACGACGAAGTTGCGGTCCACTTCGAAGAAGTGACGCAGCTTCTTGCGGCTGTCGCTGCGACCGAAGCCATCGGTACCCAGGACTTTGAATTCCTTGGAAGGAACCCACTGACGAATCTGCTCGGCGAACAGTTTCATGTAGTCGGTCGACGCGATGACCGGACCTTTACGGCCGCTCAGGCATTCTTCGACGTAGGTGGTCTGCGGCTTCTGCCCAGGGTGCAGGCGGTTCGAGCGTTCCACGGCCAGGCCGTCGCGGCGCAGTTCGTTGAAGCTGGTGACGCTCCATACGTCGGCTGCGACGTTGAACTCTTCGCGCAGGATCTTCGCCGCTTCGCGGACTTCACGCAGGATGGTGCCCGAACCCAGCAACTGGACGTGGTGCGCCGCTTCCTTGGTGTCTTCCTCGAGCAGGTACATGCCCTTGATGATGCCTTCCTCGGCGCCGGCCGGAATGGCAGGCTGGGTGTAGGCTTCGTTCATCACGGTGATGTAGTAGAAGATGTCCTGTTGCTCTTCGGTCATCTTCTTCATGCCGTCCTGAATGATCACCGCCAGCTCGTAGCCGTAGGTAGGGTCATAGGTGCGGCAGTTCGGGATGGTCGCGGCAAGCAGATGGCTGTGGCCGTCTTCGTGCTGCAGGCCTTCGCCGTTCAAGGTGGTCCGGCCGGCGGTGCCGCCGATCAGGAAGCCACGGGTACGGCTGTCGCCGGCGGCCCAGGCCAGGTCGCCGATACGCTGGAAACCGAACATCGAGTAGAAGATGTAGAACGGCAGCATCGGCTGGTTGTGGTTGCTGTACGAGGTACCAGCAGCGATGAACGACGACATGGCGCCGGCTTCGTTGATGCCTTCCTCGAGGATCTGGCCCTTCTTGTCCTCGCGGTAGAACATCACCTGGTCTTTGTCGACGGGATCGTACAGCTGGCCGACGGAAGAGTAGATGCCCAGCTGGCGGAACATGCCTTCCATACCGAAGGTACGTGCTTCGTCCGGGATGATCGGGACGATGCGCTGACCGATTTCCTTGTCCTTGACCAGCTGCGACAGGATCCGCACGAAGGCCATGGTGGTGGAGATTTCACGGTCGCCCGAACCGTCCAGGATCGCCTTGAGGGTTTCCAGTGGCGGGGTCGGAACGCTGAAGCTCTTGGCCCGGCGCTGCGGCACGAAACCGCCTAGGGCAGCACGGCGCTCGCTCAGGTAGCGCGCTTCGGCGCTGCCTTCTTCAGGCTTGTAGAACGGCAGGCTTTCCAGGTCCTGGTCCTTGACCGGGATGTCGAAGCGGTCGCGGAATTTGCGCAGGCTGTCGACGTCGACCTTCTTGGTGTTGTGCGCGGTATTCTTGGCTTCGCCTGCACCGGTGCCGTAGCCCTTGATGGTCTTGGCCAGGATGACGGTCGGCTGTTCCTTGTGGTTCACCGCCTGATGGTAGGCCGCATAGACCTTGTACGGGTCGTGGCCACCACGGTTGAGCTTCCAGATCTCGTCGTCGGACAGGTCGGCGACCATGGCCTTGAGTTCCGGGGTATTGAAGAAGTGCTCACGGACGAACGCGCCGTCCTTGGCCTTGTAGTTCTGGTACTCGCCGTCGATGACTTCGTCCATGCGACGCTGCAGGATGCCGTCGACGTCCTTGGCCAGCAATGGGTCCCAGAAACGGCCCCACACCACTTTGTTGACGTTCCAGCCACCGCCGCGGAACACGCCTTCGAGTTCCTGGATGATCTTGCCGTTGCCGCGAACCGGGCCGTCGAGGCGCTGCAGGTTGCAGTTGATGACGAATATCAGGTTGTCCAGCTTCTCGCGGCCTGCCAGGGAGATCGCGCCCAGGGATTCGGGCTCGTCGCACTCGCCGTCGCCCATGAAGCACCAGATCTTCTGCTTGCCGGCCGGGATGTAGCCGCGCGCTTCCATGTACTTCATGAAGCGTGCCTGGTAGATCGCCTGGATCGGACCCAGACCCATGGAAACGGTCGGGAACTGCCAGAAATCAGGCATCAGCCAAGGGTGCGGGTACGAGGACAGGCCTTTGCCGTCCACTTCCTGGCGGAAGTTGTTCATCTGGTCTTCGCTGATGCGGCCTTCCATGAAGGCGCGTGCGTAGACACCAGGCGAGGCGTGGCCCTGGAAGTAGATGAGGTCGCCGCCGTGTTCGTCGGTCGGCGCCTGGAAGAAGTAGTTGAAGCCGATGTCGTACAGGGTCGCGCTGGAGGCGAAGCTGGAGATGTGGCCGCCCAGATCCGGGTCGCGCAGGTTGGTCCGGACCACCATCGCCAGTGCGTTCCAACGCACCAACGAGCGAATGCGGCGTTCCATGAACAGGTCGCCAGGCATGCGTGCTTCGTGGGTGACGGGGATGGTGTTGCGGTACGGCGTGGTGATGGCGTAAGGAAGTTGTGAGCCACTGCGGGTGGCCAACTCACCCATGCGGGTCATCAGGTAGTGAGCGCGGTCTTCGCCTTCTTTGTCGAGGACCGACTCCAGGGCATCCAGCCATTCCTGGGTTTCGACGGGATCGAGGTCTTGCATGGCTTGCTCCAGGGCGGAAAGGCTTCCAGAATCGAAGCCTGAGTTTGCGACTGGCCTTGTGGGCAGACGATATTGAATTCTTGGATTACCGGCAGCTTTTCCGGCGCGCTGTAGTTTTACTACAAATCCCTGCCCTTTTCATGCCCTTGCGGGTGGAGGGCAGCGGGGGAAACACAGGATACAGGCTTTTGGCCCCCTGTCCGGTTGTGGCTTGCATCGCAACCTGTGATCGAATGTATTCGACTGCAGGCTGTGCTGGAGATAATTCTGCCAAGTTCAGTCGGGATTTAGCTATTTATCACCTTTGTTCGACAGTTCAGGGACAGATGAACCTGTCTATACAGACCTTTACTGGGCTCTTCACGCTGCACAAGGATAGACCATGAACCTGCCTTTGCTGGTCGAAATTCCGGCCGTTCTCATGCCTTTGGTGTCGCGCAATCGCGAGTCGTTCCAGGCGGCTGTGGTGGCGGCTGAGGGTCTCTTCGCGGGCAGAGCCCGCTCCCACACTCTCCATGGCACTACTGGGATTCATGTGGGAGCGGGCTCTGCCCGCGAAGAGGCCCTCCCCGTCACCACACCTTTGGACTGGCCCACCGACCGCTGGCAACAATGGGACCGCGTCACCACAGCCAGCGACTTCGTCCTGCAGCAAGCCATCCAGAACCCCGCCATGCTGCTCGACCTCATCGCCAGCGGCGATCTGGACCGGCCCTTCAAGCCTGGTGAACTGCGCGAACAGATCGCCCAGGCCCTGGCCCAGGCAAACAGTGAAGACGAACTGGCGCGCACCCTGCGCCGCCAGCGTGCGCGGCAACAGGTGCGCATCATCTGGCGCGACCTCAACCGCCTGGCCGACCTGGTACAGACCTGCCGCGACCTGTCGGACATGGCCGACGCCTGCATCGACCAGGCCTACCAATGGCTGTACCCGCGCCACTGCCAGCAGTTCGGTACGCCCATGGGCCGGCGCAGCGGCGAGCAACAGCACATGGTCGTGCTGGGCATGGGCAAGCTGGGCGCGGTGGAGCTGAACCTGTCGTCCGACATCGACCTGATCTTCGGTTACCCCGAAGGCGGCGAAACCCAAGGGGTCAAGCGTCCGCTCGACAATCAGGAGTTCTTCATCCGGCTCGGCCAGCGCCTGATCAAGGCCCTGGACCCGATCACCGTCGACGGTTTCGTCTTCCGCGTCGACATGCGCCTGCGCCCCTATGGCTCGTCCGGCGCTCTGGTGCTCAGCTTCAACGCGCTGGAACAGTATTACCAGGACCAGGGGCGCGACTGGGAACGCTACGCCATGATCAAGGCGCGCGTGGTGGCCGGTGACCAGCAGGCCGGTGCGCAGTTGCTCGACCTTTTACGACCGTTCGTCTACCGCCGGTATCTGGACTTCTCGGCCATTGACGCGTTGCGCACCATGAAGCAGTTGATCCAGCAGGAAGTACGGCGCAAGGGCATGGCCGACAACATCAAGCTGGGCTCCGGTGGCATCCGCGAAATCGAGTTCATCGCCCAGGCGTTCCAACTGATCCACGGCGGGCGTGACCTGAGCCTGCAGCAGCGACCCTTGCTCAAGGTGCTGGCGACCCTGGAGGGGCAGGGCTACCTGCCGGCTGCGGTGGTCGATGAGTTGCGCGAGGGCTATGAATTCCTGCGTTACACCGAGCACGCCATCCAGGCCATCGCCGATCGGCAGACACAGATGCTGCCCGATGACGAGCTGGACCGTGCGCGCGTTGCCTTCATGATGGGCTTTGCCGACTGGTCAGCCTTCCATGAGCGCCTGATGCACTGGCGCAGCCGCACCGCCTGGCATTTCGCGCAGGTGATCGCTGACCCGGATGAAGACGCCGAGGCCAGCGATGCTCTGGTCATCGGCGGCGAATGGCTGCCGTTGTGGGAAGAAACCCACGACGCCGATTCGGCCTGCCGACAACTGCAGGAAGCTGGTTTCAGCGACGCGCGCCAGGCCCTCAAGCGCCTCGAAGACCTGCGCGCCAGCCCGCAACTGCGCGCCATGCAGCGCCTGAGCCGCGAACGTCTGGATGCCTTCATCCCGCGGCTGCTGGCCCAGGCGGTGGAACACGCCGACCCGGACCTGATCCTGGAGCGGGTCTTGCCGCTGGTGGAAGCCGTGGCACGGCGTTCGGCGTACCTGGTGCTGCTCACGGAAAACCCCGATGCGCTGCGTCGCCTGCTGACTCTGTGCGCCGCCAGCCCATGGATCGCCGAGCAGATCGCCCGCTTCCCCTTGCTGCTCGACGAATTGCTCAACGAGGCGCGCCTGTTCAACCCGCCATTGGCACCGGAGCTGGCGGCCGAGCTGCGTGAACGGCTCACGCGCATCCCCGAGGACGACCTGGAACAGCAGATGGAAGCGCTGCGTCATTTCAAGCTGGCGCACAACCTGCGCGTGGCGGCCTCGGAAATTGCCGGTGGGTTGCCGTTGATGAAGGTCAGCGATTACCTGACCTGGCTGGCCGAGGCGATTCTGGAGCAGGTGCTGGCGCTGGCCTGGCGTCAGACCGTGGCCCGCCACGGAGTACCCAAACGGCCCGATGGCAGCGACTGCGATCCGGCGTTCGTCATCGTCGGCTATGGCAAGGTCGGTGGTATCGAGCTGGGGCACGGCTCGGACCTGGACCTGGTGTTCATCCACGACGGCGACCCGAGCCTGGAAACCGATGGCGCCAAACCGATCGACAGCGCCCAGTTCTTCACCCGCCTGGGACAGCGCATCATCCACCTGCTGACCGCGCAGACCAACTCCGGCCAGTTGTACGAGGTCGACATGCGCCTGCGCCCCTCTGGCGCGGCGGGGCTGCTGGTCAGTTCGGTGGCGGCGTTCTCGCGCTATCAGCAGACCGAGGCCTGGACCTGGGAGCACCAGGCCCTGGTGCGCGCCCGGGTGCTGGTGGGCTGTCGCCAGACCGGTGCAGCGTTCGAGCAGGTGCGCGGCGCCGTGCTGGCCAAGCCACGCGACCTGGACACCTTGCGTGCCGAGGTCAGCGACATGCGTGCGAAGATGCGCGATAACCTCGGCACGCGTCAGACCGCGGCAGGGCGAGGCGCCAATGCCTTCGAAGCTGGCCAGCGCTTTGACGTCAAGCAGGACGCCGGTGGTATCGTCGATATCGAATTTATGGTGCAATACGCGGCTCTGGCGTGGTCGGGCAAACACCCGGACCTGCTGCGTTATACCGACAACATTCGCATTCTCGAAGGCCTGGAAGAGGCCGGATTGTTGCCCGCCGCCGATGCCGGATTGCTGCGCGAAGCCTATAAGGCCTACCGCTCGGCCGCCCATCGCCAGGCCCTGCAGAAGCAGGCCGGGGTGATCCCGGGCGACCAGTTCACCGATGAACGGCGTGAGGTGATGCGGATCTGGGGTGAGCTGGGGTTGAGCTGATAGCAGCACTCCCATGGTGCCCCTGTAGGAGCGGTCAGCGGCCGCGAAAAGGCCACGCGGTTCTTCCGGCACCACGCGGCGCCTGATTCGCGGCCAATGACCGCTCCTACGGTACTCCCACATGGGGTCACTGTGGGAGCGGGCTCTGCCCGCGAAAGGGCCCTCACTGACACCCCACTGGAACCTGCAAACCAGCACCACCCGACTGACTGTTCTGGAAAACTATGAGAATTCTGATCATTGGGCCTAGCTGGGTCGGTGACATGGTAATGGCACAGACCCTGTTCCAGAGCCTCAAGCAACGGCACCCCGATTGCCTGATCGACGTGCTGGCACCCGAATGGAGCCGCCCGATCCTGGAGCGCATGCCGCAAGTGCGCGCGGCCTTGAGCTTTCCGCTCGGCCACGGCGCGCTCGAACTGGCCACGCGCCGACGCATCGGCAAAAGCCTCAAGGGTCAGTACGACCAGGCCATCCTGCTGCCCAACTCGCTGAAATCGGCGCTGGTGCCGTTCTTCGCCGGCATCCCCAAACGCACCGGCTGGCGTGGCGAGTTTCGCTATGGCCTGCTCAACGACGTGCGCACGCTGGACAAGCAACGCTACCCGTTGATGATCGAACGCTTCATGGCCCTGGCCTTCGAGCCCGGCGCTCTGCTGCCGCAGCCGTATCCACGTCCCGAGCTGCGCATCGACCCGGCCAGCCGCGACGCCGCGCTGGCCAAGTTCGGCCTGGCCCTGGACCGTCCGGTACTGGCCCTGTGCCCCGGCGCCGAGTTCGGCGAGGCCAAGCGCTGGCCTTCCGAACACTACGCCGAAGTGGCCGAGATCAAGATCCGCGAAGGCTGGCAGGTCTGGCTGTTCGGTTCCAAGAAGGATTTCCCGGTAGGCGAGGCCATTCGCGAGCGGCTGATTCCGGGCCTGCGCGAGGAAGCCTATAACCTGTCCGGCGAGACCGCCCTGGCCGAAGCCATCGACCTGATGTCCTGCGCCGACGCCGTGGTTTCCAACGATTCGGGCCTGATGCACGTGGCCGCCGCGCTCAACCGACCGCTGGTGGCGGTGTACGGCTCGACCTCGCCCGGCTTCACGCCACCCTTGGCGGAAAAGGTCGAAGTGGTACGCCTGGGCCTGGACTGCAGCCCGTGTTTCGACCGCACCTGCCGCTTCGGCCACTACAATTGCCTGCGCCTGCTGGAACCCCAGCGGGTTGCCGATGCGTTGCAGCAGGTGGAAGGGCCGGCCACGGTCGAACTGACAGTCAAGGCGGAATGAATTGCGGGTACTGCTGATCAAGACCTCGTCCATGGGCGACGTCATTCATACCCTTCCGGCCCTGACCGATGCGGCCCGAGCCGTGCCGGGCATCCGTTTCGACTGGGTGGTGGAGGAGGGCTTCGCCGAGATTCCGAAATGGCATCCGGCCGTGGACACGGTCATTCCGGTGGCCATCCGTCGCTGGCGCAAGAACCTCTGGCAGGCCTACAAGAGTGGCGAGTTCAAGCAACTGCGTCAGCGCCTGCGCGCCAACCGCTACGACCTGGTGATCGATGCCCAGGGGTTGCTCAAGAGCGCCTGGCTCACACGCCTGGTCAAGGCCCCGGTGGCCGGCCTCGACAAGGGCTCGGCGCGCGAAGGCCTGGCCAGTCGGTTCTATCATCGGCGTCTGGCGGTCGCGCGCGGCCAGCATGCGGTCGAACGCGTGCGCCAGCTGTTCGCCCTGGCGTTGGGCTACGACCTGCCCGAAGGCACTGGCGATTATGGCCTCAACCGTCTGCAATGGCGTGATCTGATCCCAGGCCCGGCGTTCGTGGTGTTCCTGCACGGCACCACCTGGGACACCAAGCACTGGCCGGAAATCTACTGGCGCGAGCTGGCCGAACGCCTTGGCCATGCTCACATCCAGGTGCGCTTGCCGTGGGGCAACGAAGCCGAACAGGCGCGCGCGCAACGCATTGCCGCCGGCCTGAAGAACTGCGTCGTGCTGCCCAGGTTGAATCTGGCCGGGATGGCGCAGACCCTGGCCGAGGCCCGTGCCTGCGTGGCGGTCGACACCGGCCTTGGTCATCTGGCCGCCGCCCTGGACGTGCCGACCATCTCCCTGTTCGGGCCGACCAACGTCGGCCTGACCGGCGCCTACGGCCGCAGCCAGGTCCACCTGGCCAGCGATTACCCGTCGTGCGCACCCTGCATGCAGAAAAAATGTACCTACCAGCCGACGCCGGATGACCAGCGTCGGTTCGATCTCAAACGCGAGTGGCCGCTGTGTTTCACCCGGCTCAATCCCGAGCGCGTGGCAAGCCGATTGAGCGCCGTGTTACTGGCCGAGGATCTTCGTTGATGCAACTGGCATTCGTGCTTTACAAATATTTTCCCTTCGGTGGCCTGCAGCGCGACTTCATGCGCATTGCCCTGGAATGCCAGCGCCGTGGCCACAGCATCCGCGTCTACACGCTGATCTGGGAGGGCGAGGTGCCCGAAGGCTTCGAGGTGCAGGTCGCGCCGGTCAAGGCGTTCTTCAACCATCGGCGCAACGAGAAACTGCTGAGCTGGATGCAGGCCGACCTGGCCAAGCGTCCGGTCGACCGCCTGATCGGTTTCAACAAGATGCCCGGCCTGGATGTCTATTACGCCGCCGATGGCTGCTATGAAGACAAGGCGCAGAACCTGCGCCATTCGCTGTACCGCTACTGGGGTCGCTACAAGCATTTCGCCGACTACGAACGCGCAGTGTTCGGGCGCGACGCCAGGACCGAAATCCTGATGATTTCCGAAGTCCAGCAACCGCTGTTCATCAGGCATTACGACACCCCGCTGGCGCGCTTCCACCTGCTGCCGCCGGGCATTGCCCAGGACCGCCGTGCGCCGCCGGATGCGGCCTTGATCCGCGCCGAGTTCCGCGGTGAATTCATGCTCGAAGACGACGAGCTGTTGCTGGTGCAGATCGGCTCGGGGTTCAAGACCAAGGGCGTGGATCGTAGCCTCAAGGCCATGGCGGCCTTGCCGGCGGCGTTGCGCAAGCGCGTGCGGCTGATGGTCATCGGCCAGGACGACCCCAAGCTGTTCCAGGTGCAGAGCGCAGCGCTCGGCCTGGGCGACCGGGTGCAGTTCCTCAAGGGCCGCAGCGACATCCCGCGTTTCCTGCTCGGCG
Source organism: Pseudomonas sp. RIT-PI-a (assembly GCF_001187875.1). Lineage (NCBI taxonomy): Bacteria > Pseudomonadati > Pseudomonadota > Gammaproteobacteria > Pseudomonadales > Pseudomonadaceae > Pseudomonas > Pseudomonas sp. RIT-PI-a. The sequence goes on along the minus strand of NZ_LGIR01000026.1, from coordinate 12,499 downwards.
CCGACGTGCTGATCCACCCGGCCTACAACGAGAACACCGGCACCGTACTGCTCGAAGCCGCCGTGGCTGGCCTGCCGGTGCTGGTGTCGGCGGTGTGTGGCTATGCCCATTACATTGCCGAGGCCGACGCCGGGCTGGTGCTCAGCGAACCCTTCGAGCAGGAAGAGCTCAATCGCTACCTGCAGCGCATGCTCGAAGACGATGACGCGCGAGCCGCCTGGTCGGCTAATGGCCTGGCATTCGCCGACAGCGCCGACATCTACAGCATGCCCGAGCACGCCGCCGACGTTATTCTGGAGGCGCGACCATGAAACTGGTGCTCGAGGAGCCGTTCAAGACGCTGTGGGCCGGATGCGATCCGTTCGTGGCCGTCGAAGCGCTGCAAGGCGAAGTGTTCCGCGAGCTCGAAGCGCGTCGTACGCTGCGCACCGAAGTCGATGGCAAGGGCTATTTCGTCAAGATCCACCGCGGCATCGGCTGGGCGGAGATCGCCAAGAACCTGCTCACCGCCAAGCTCCCGGTGCTCGGCGCCGGCCAGGAATGGAAAGCGATTCAGCGCCTGCGTCAAGCTGGCGTGCCGAGCATGACGGCGGTGGCCTACGGCGAGCGCGGCAGTAACCCCGCCGATCAGCATTCGTTCATCATCACCCAGGAGCTGGCGCCGACCATCGACCTGGAAGTGCTGAGCCTGAACTGGGTCAAGCAGCCACCCGAGCCTGCGCTCAAGCGCGCCCTGATCGCCGAGGTGGCACGCCTGGTCGGCATGATGCACCGCGCCGGGGTGAATCACCGCGACTGCTACATCTGCCACTTTCTGCTGCACACCGACAAGCCGGTCACGGCCACGGATTTCAAGCTGTCGGTGATCGATCTGCACCGCGCACAGGTGCGGCCGCGCATCACCCGCCGCTGGCGCAACAAGGACCTGGCCGCGCTGTATTTCTCGGCGCTGGACATCGGCCTGACGCGCCGCGACAAGCTGCGTTTTCTGCGTGACTATTTCCAGCAGCCGCTACGCCGCGTGCTCAAGGACGAAGCGCAGCTGCTCGGCTGGCTCGACGGCAAGGCAAACAAGTTGTACGACCGCAAGCAACGCTACGGGGACGCGCTCTGATGGCCGGCTGGAATCTGGAGGCAGGCTACGAACACCTGCAGACCGACTTCGGCAGCCTGGAAGCGGTGTTCGCCCTGACCGGCGAGCGTCTGACCCGCGACCCGTTGTCCGAGGTCATTCGCGTCCAGCGCGGCGGGGTGACCTATTACGTTAAGCGCTACGTGGGCGCAGGCAAAGGCCTGCGCGCGCACCTGGGCAAGCCGCGGGTGAAGGCCGAATGGCAGAACCTCAAGCGCTTCGCCAAGTGGGGCATCCCGACCGCCGAGGTGGTGGCCTGGGGCTTGGAGCGCAATGGCGCCAGCTATGACCGCGGCGCGCTGATCACTCGCGAACTGCCCAACACCCAGGATCTGCATCACCTGGCGCAAAGCGGTGATCCACGCCTGCGCAACCGTGCCTGGGTCGATCACATCAGCCGCCAGCTGGCGCAACATACCCGGACCCTGCACGACAACCACTTCACTCACAACGATCTGAAGTGGCGCAACCTGCTGGTCGACGACAAGGACGTGCTTTACTTCATCGACTGTCCCAATGGTGCGTTCTGGCGCAGCTTCATGCTGCGCTATCGCATCATCAAGGACCTCGCCTGCCTGGACAAACTGGGCAAGCGCGAGCTGTCCAACACCCAGCGTTTGCGCTTCTACCTGCAGTACCGCCGCCGCGAAAGGCTCAATGCGTCGGACAAGCTGCGCGTGCGCAAGATCGACAAATTCTTCGAGGGCCGCGAATGAGCGACTTCATCGCCAGCGAGGAGCGCGCCTTGCTCGAGCGCCACGGGCTGGCCGCGTTCGACGCATTGTGGAACCTGCAACTGGACGCCGTGGATGAACCCAACACCGGTCGTGGCGGCTGGAGCAGCGTGTACCGCCTGGATCTGGAAGGCCGCGGCTTCTACCTCAAGCGCCAGAGCAACTACCTGACCCGGACCCTGGCCCGACCGTTTGGCGAGCCGACCTTTGCCCGCGAGTTTCGCAACATCAGCCGCTATCGCAAGCAGGGAATTCCGGCGTTGCAGGCGGTGTTCTACGGTCAACGGCAGGTGCAGGGCGACACCCGCGCCATGCTCATGACCCGCGCACTGGACGGCTGGTCCGACCTTGACGCGGTATTGCAGCAATGGCCGACCCTGGCCCCCGATACGCGCCGCGCGGTGCTGGTGGCAGTCGGCGAGCTGGGGCGCATCCTGCATTCGGCAGGACAGGTACATGGCTGTTTCTACCCCAAGCACATTTTCCTGCGCGCCACGGCGAGCGGGTACCAGGCGCAGTTGATCGACCTGGAAAAAACCCGGCCATTGCTGTTCGGCCAGCGCGACCGCGCCAAGGACCTGGAACCGCTGCTGCGCCGCGCGCCGCGCTGGCAGGCGGCGGATATTCGTGTGTTGCTCGCCGCGTATCTGGCCCAGCCTGAAGCCAGCCCTCTGGTCGACGCCTGGCTTCAACGCTTGAGCCGCCGTCGCAGTCACAAGGAAGGGCGGTAGATGTGTGTTGCTGCAACTGGCCTCTTCGCGGGCAGAGCCCGCTCCCACAGAAGAATGCACGGCATGTGCTCTTTGTGGGAGCGGGCTCTGCCCGCGAAGAGGCCAGCCCTGCCCCCCACCCATCCAGCAGCTCCCGCCACATCCAACAAGAGGCCCGCCGATGCGCCTGTCTGAACTGACCCAAGCCGGCCGCACCCCAGCCCTGCCATTGAGCATCACCTTGGCCGACGCCGCCGGTCCTGCCGAGCTGCAACTGCTGACCCTGCTGCGCGTTCTGCCCGGCCAGCGCTACGTGGGTGCCGGTGTCTGGCGGGGCCGCACCGTGCTGGCCAAACTCCTGGTCGGCAGCAAGGCCGCCCGGCATTTCCAGCGCGAACTGGCCGGCGTGCGCCTGCTCGCCGAACAGGGCCTGAGCACCCCGCAACTGCTCGCCGACGGCCTGCAGGAAGGCGAGGGCGGCTGGCTGCTGTTCGAGTACCTGGAAAACGCCCACAGCCTGGCCGACGAATGGGCCCGCGTGGAAACCCTGCCACCCCTGGCCGACGGACAAAGCGCCGTGCTCAGCGAAGCCCTCGGCGTCATCGGCCAGATGCATGGCAAAGGCCTGTGGCAACAAGACCTGCACCTGGACAACCTGCTGCGCCACAACGGTCAGGTGTACCTGATCGACGGCGCCGGTATCCAGGTCGAAGAGCCCGGCAAGCCCCTGTCGCGGCAAAAGGTGCTGGAAAACCTCGGTGTGTTCTTCGCTCAGTTACCCAAGCACCTGGAACCCTTCACCGAAGAGCTGCTGGTGTACTACCTGCTGGCCAATGGCGAGCACGGCCTGCCCATGGAAGCGCTGCAGAAGCAGATCGACAAGGTCCGCGCCTGGCGCCTCAAGGACTATCTGGGCAAAGTCGGTCGCGACTGCAGCCTGTTCAGTGTCCAGGACAACGCCTCCAGCCTGCGTGCCGTGCGCCGCGAAGAAGAAACCGCCATGCTGCCCGTGCTGGAGCGTGCCGACGCCCTGCTCGAACAAGGCCACATCTACAAAACTGGCGGCGCTGCCACGGTCGGCTGTGTTCACAGCCAGGGCCGCGACCTGCTGATCAAGCGCTACAACATCAAGAACCTGCTGCACTGGGGCAAGCGCTTCTGGCGCCCAAGCCGTGCCTGGCACTCCTGGGTCGAGGGCAACCGCCTGCTGTTCCTCGGCATCGCCACACCCAAGCCCCTGGGCGTGCTGGAAAAACGTGTGCTGTGGCTACGCCGCGAGGCCTACCTGGTGACCGAGCACCTGAGTGGCCCGGACCTGATCGAAGCCTTCGCTCCCCATGTCGACACAGGCGACCTGCCCGAAGCCCAACTGCTGGCCCTGGACCAACTGTTCGCCGACCTGAGCCGCGAGCGCATCAGCCATGGCGACCTCAAGGGTCACAACCTGTTCTGGCACAACGGCCGCTGGGCCCTGATCGACCTGGACGCCGTGCAGCAACACGGCAGTGACAGCAGCTTCGCCCCTGCCCACCAACGCGACCGCGAAAGGTTGCTGCGCAACTGGCCCGAAGGCAGTGCCGTGCGCACCCTGCTGGATCAACGTTTGCCCTAGGACATAGCGCTGCGGTGCCGTCCGTTCCACGAAATTAGGATTCATCCCGCATCAGCGTCGGATGGGTCCTACATACGTCCGTCCATTACTCCCGGAAACTCTTGTCGTTTTGCGGTCCCTCGCGGGCCATGGGCAGAGCAGGGGATTCAGACATGACAGTAGGGTACTTCATCCGTTTGGGGGACAAGACCTCGTGCGGCGGCACGGTCCTCGGTGGTGAACGCAGCGTCACCTTGCTCGGTGTCCCGCGCTCGCGTGAAGGCGACCGCGTGTCGTGCGGCAAGAGCACGGGCGAATTTCACATCGTCGGCGGCGTCGACCAACTCAAGAGTAACGGTCGGCGCGTCGCCGGCAGTCTCGACAGCACCAGCAGTTGCCAGTGCAATGCGCTGCTGATCCCGTCGTCGTTCAGCGCCCAGTACGAGTCCGTACGCAAGGTCAAAGCCCGGCCGGCGGTCTTGCCACGGCCGGATACGGCGTTGAACTGTGGCCATCCAGACCAGCTGCTGTCGATCACCACCTACCTGGCGAGCGAAATCAACGGCAACGTCCGCCACCCGACCATCGCCAAGATCGGCCAGCTCAATCGCTACGATGCCACCCAGGACACGCGCACCTACAAGGCGCTGCCCTGGCACGCACGCTTGTGGGCGCGCGACCCTCAGGTAGTGGCCAAGGCTTGCAGGGACGAAGCCGTGGCCCTGTGGGTCGAGCAGATGGACGACAACCGCGAGTGGAATTACCGTGCCAAGGTTGCGCAGTTGCAAGGCTCCACCTGGCACAAGCAAGGCCGCTACCTCTATCACGTCGGTCTTTGGGCAGGTATCCACTACGGCTACCTGGGCATGGCAGTGGGGCTTCGTCCCGGCGAGCTGGTCGACGGTATCGATGAGCACACCCCCCTGGAGCAGCGCCGCACCTTGCGCCACTGGCGCACTCCCGCCGATCGCCTGGCGATCAATATCGGCGTGGAGCTCTACAAGCGCTATCCCGAAGGCGTCGTGACGGGCAAGGCGCTGCTCAGCGTGATTCTCGCCGCCGACCAGCACGGTTGGGGTGCCGGCAGGCGCGAGCATCGCTGCGGCTCACGTCTGCGACAGTCCGGCGCATCTGCTCATGCTTCAGCCTAGTCCCCGCTGCGGGTGCCAACCATGTAGGCAGACCTGCTTGCGCGGCTGCTTAAGCTAGGCCTCCCGAACCCGTGAGGCAAGACCATGAGCGAACCGGAATCCACCTCCACCACCCCAGCGACCGTTACCGACAACAATACCGTTCTGCCTGATCCCATCGTCTCCAACATTCTCTTCTGGGAAAGCAGGATCACTGACTTGATGCAGCAGTACCCTGACATCGAGCGTGCCGCGCTGCAGATCGCCCGGCAGGTGCTGGTCAGGGCAGGGCTGTTCGATCTGGACCCTCACCAGGTGCATTGGCACTGGTTCGACTCGGCCAACTCCAGCTCGCGCACTTACACCGGCTGGGAGCACTACGGCGCACCCAAGCAATCGATGACGCTGGTCGAACTGGTGATGCGCCGCTTCGACCTGGACCAGCAACGCAACAGCGACCTGCTGGCGCAGATGGGCGGTTTCTACCGTGTCGATCAGTCGGCTCACGCCTTTAACGAACACAACGAAATCCGCCTGGACCCGCGCCAGGTGCACGCGTATTTCTGGCGCATCGACTTCGCCGCCTACTACGCCTCCAAGGTGCGTGGCTTCTGGATCAACAACTATGCTTTGTACTGCATGGTGTCCAAGCTCAGCATGCTGTGCAACGCCACCCTCAACTGCCAGAAAGGCCTGTTGCGCATCGAGGATTTCATCGAGGTGTATGCCGCCGTGGTGAACGATTCCAGCACGCCTTTCCGGCCGGAAAAGCTCATGGGCGATGTGGCGATGTCATCCAGCACGACGGTGCACAGTTTCGATATCGAAGGCATCGTCAGCCACACCATGTTGCGCTTTCGTACCGCGTCGGGCCGCGAGATCATCTACTGCGCCATGCAGGACCCAGCCTTCGTCGCCTTTGCCGACGCCGAGCAGATGTACGAGTGGGTGCAAAGCTACCTGACGACCGAAGAAGGCCGTAAGCGTTTCGGCGAGCAATTCGTGCGGCCGGAACACGACAAGCACGGCCAATGGAATACCCTGCAAGGCCATCTGCGCGACATCGCCAACACGCCTTGGAACCAGCGCAAGACCCGGCTCAACGCACGGGAAAAAACACTGGACGGCTATGCCTTCACCTTCCTGACCGATTGCCTGAAAACCGACATGGAGAACGATGCCAGTTACCTGCTGATTTCCAACAATCGGCTCAGCAAAGGCATGTGGCTGGGTTATCTGGAAGCCTCGTTCAAGCTGTACAGCATTTTCAGCATGATGGGCTGGCCGATTGCAGCCTTGTCCATCGCTGCCGGCCTGGGCGCGGTGGGGCTGTACGCCGACAAGGCCATCAACGCGGTGAACGAACGGGAGCGTTCCGAGGCCATTCGCGGTGCGGTGCTGCAAGCCTTGAACGTGTTTCTCACGCTGCCCTTGCTGGGCGACCTTTCGGCCATCGGCGAGTATGAAGAAGCGGGCATGCAACTGGAACTGGAAACCGATGGCGAAAGCGTCTGGGGCGGCGTGGTCGAGGACACCGGTGATACGTCCAGCGGTGGCAGCAGCAGTGGCGACGATTTCGATCCGCTCTATCTGGGCAGCGACGAGGACCGTTCCAGCACCTCCACCTCCACCTCCAGCGACTCGCCTTCGCCCAGCCATGGGTCCGTCGCCAATCGCTTGCTCGAATGGCGCCCGGCCGTGGTCCGCGGCCGCGACCTGCAGGTCCAGACCCGCGGCCCCATGGCCGGGCTCTACGTGCGTCAGGGCAACCAGATCTATGCCCAGGTACAGAATGTGCTGTATCGCGTGCGCTACAGGGTCGCGCTCAAGCAATGGGCGGTGGTCGATCCGCTCAACCCCTATGCCGGTGAGGAATGTATCCCGCTGACCCTGGACGCCAAAGGTGTTTGGCATCCAGGTGAACGCATCGCCGCAGCGTCGATGGTCGAGACCCAGCAGGTGACCGCCTGGGATGTACTGCGCACCGACCTCGCCAGGGACGTCCACGTACCGCCGTTGGCCACGCAGATTCGCGTGACCGTACCACTGGACGGCGTGGAGAAAATCCTCGATCGCTACATGGTCCGCATCCCCAGCCGAGGCTCGTTGCTGGCCCTGTACGACGCCGACGAACAGACCTGGCGCCTCAACCACCTGGGCAACACCGACTACCTGTGGCTGAGCGCCGAAGGCGAATGGTGCAGCGGCGACCGCCTGCAATGGCAGGCCGCTGCGAAGGATGCACCGGCGGCCCGCGTCACCAAGAGCATCGTTCTGCCACCTCTGCCCATACCGCCTGCCGGCGCGTCGGCGATCCCGCGGGTGGTGCATTACATCTGGGTAGGCCACGAGCTGCCCAGCCAGGCCCTGTTGGACAATGTGGTGGGCAACGCCGCAGCGATGCAAGGCTGGCGCACGGTCCTGCATGTGGACCTGGAAAGCGAAACACTGCTGACGCAGCTCAAGGGCATCTTTGCCGACAAGCCTGACGTGGCGATCACGCCTCTGGCCGATCAGGACTTCCTCCAGACCCTGCTGGCGGGCGACAGCGGCCCTCAGTACCGCGCCTGCCGCAACGGCCAGGCCAGGAACTATGCCGCTGCCAGCGACGTGCTGCGCTACCCGTTGATCGATGCCCACGGTGGGCTGTACATGGACGTGGACAACAGGTTCACCACCGTCCATGCCGACCTGCAACTGCACGCCGGCCCCGAGGATGTACTGCTCGACGACGCCGTGGTGCTGGCCGACGTGCCCTACAGTGGCTACAACAGCCACGTGTTTGCCAGCCACGCCAACAACCCGGTGCTCAAGGCCGTCACCCGCGCCATGCAGGCGCGGTTCAAGGCCAACCCCGATTTCTACGCCGAACCCCGGCCTGTTCGGAACAAGGGCGCCAGTACCCGCGAAACCATGGCCTTCTGGCGGTACATCAAAGACACCTTCGAAATGACCGGCCCGCAACTGCTCGACGACGTCCTGCGCGAAACCCGCCCGGACTACTACGACCTGCTGCTGCGCGCCGACCTCAAACAATCATTGGGCATCAGCTCGCAGGCTTACGAGCGCCAGCTGACCGCCTGCGTGGAGCATTACTTCCCGTTTGCCAGCAAGGTGGAAGTGGATGTCGGCAACCTGCATTCCTGGAAAACCACCCGTTGACGGCGCAGCCCCCGTAGCAACGACGCCAGTCGCGTCAGCCCCTCGAGCCCTCGCTGACGCGGCTCGCACCGCTGCTACACCCGGCTGCGGGTACCACACTCAATCCACCCCAACTTCCGCCCCGAACCACGCCCCCTGACGCGGCGCGCCGCTACATCCGATCCACCCCAACTTCCGAGCCGAACCCCAATCCCTGTAGCAGCGGCGCGAGCCGCGTCAGAGGCCCCACACCATTCCCCACGCCAGGCCAATCACATCGACTTGCGCAGTTCCAAGAGGCGCCCGAACGCCTTCTCTAAATATCCATCACGCAACAATTGCAACAGATGCCCAGCGCAAAACCTATCCTTGCGCACATTAGCCACCAGCAGCGCACGAAGCTCCCCCGGACCTGCGTGCTCCAATTTCGACACATCATCCAGCTCGGCGTCACTAAACACGTATTGCCAATCAAAGGGTGCGAAGAACCCCGAACGGTAAATCACATCGAGAAACCCGCCAATGGCGTAGAAAACAGCCTTGCTGTCCGAATCCAGGACACTCAGCGCAAGGGTGTCCGGCCATGCCTGCAGAAGTTTATCCACGCTGGTCGGTGAGGGTGGAGGAAGTGCGAACATGGCGTGCCTCACAAATGGTTGAAGAGCGTATGGGCGGTGTTGGGCAATACTTCATCAGTGGTCAGATACAGCCGAATACGGCCATCCTCCACCGTCTCGTCGATGGCACTGATGAGATGGTGCATGCCGAAGTCAAACAACACTTCCTGCTCGTTGGGCACGACCGATATACCGCTCACGTCCTTGCCCAACCAGTGTTTGAGCAGGAGGTTATAGTCGCCAACGATAGGTGAACCAATGTTCTTGGTCGTGCTGGAATACGCGGCTTCCACCACCGTCAGGGTCGTGGCGTAGATATCTTCGATACCCTCGAAGATATTCAAATAGCGTTTGACCGGGACCCCCGCAGCATTACGCAACTGCCCCAGCGCCGTGCTCAATCCTTCGATACTGGCGTGATACTGCACGAACAACGGGTCAGTCACCGACCCAGCCCGCAGCGCTCTGTTCACGTACCAATACAAATTGCCCGTGTAGGCCTGTACCAGCGCGTACTGACGCTGAGTCAGCCCGACCTCGGCAGGCGTCCAGCGCAGCGGGTCATCCTGCGGTAACGACGCCTGACCGCTAGGCAGAACAGGCGACGCCGGGTTGCCGATGCCCTGGGTCGGTGGCGATTGATACTGACCCTTGAGTTGCGCGAACAGGGCCTGGGCACTGCCCTGATGCTCCGCGTCCACACACAGCGCAATGTCCGGCCATGGCCCACGGGCCGCCAGGCTGACGCTGGCGAAGAACATCATGCGCAGCATCACGTCATGGTCGGCCTCCCCCGGAGCGGTATTTAGCACCGTGGCGGCAACCCGTGCACAACCGTCGCCGCCGGTGAACAGGCGCAGCGCCTGAAACGCCATCCAGACATCACGCCCCGCCGTTTTGGCAGCATCCTCAGGCTCGAACACCAGCAGCCGCTTGAATGGCCAGCCTGCCGCAGCCGGCGCAACGGTAGAAATCCAGCAGGGCAGGTGCGGACGAAAGTCCACCGCCGGCGACCGCTCCAGATCGGCCACCGCAATACCCGCACCGTACAACTGCTCGATCCAGCCGCCTTGCGCCGGATCGTAATCACGCGGCCGACTGGACACCATGAGGTAGTCCACCGGGGTGTTATACAAACTCAGCAAGTCGCCACGGTTGAGAGTGACTTGGCGTGCGTCGGTGCCGAAGTGGTCGACGGGGGTGTGGTCTAGAAATTCCATGGTTAGAGCCTAATTCCTAAATGTAAAGGCCTAAAAATTTTCGCTCGAACCACTCCTGCCCACTTGGGTAAAAGCAAAGTAACCGGTGGAGGGCTAAAAATATTCAGGGTTTAATCCTGTATATTTTTAGCCAAGGTCCGTACGACTTGGTCTAAGCGCTTGACAGCAACTTGGCATAATGGACAGCTGCATCAACGGCAATCATTCGCCTGCAGATCAATGGTGCAATGCTCTTGATAGAAAATACTACTTCGCGGCGAAAATATTAGCTGATCGACAGATTCCTACCTTTTTGAAATCGCCGATGGCTCTTCCGCCCAAAAACAGGAATCTACTTTGGACTTCCTAAACAATCGGAGCAACATGGTATAGTAACTGTCAGTCATGCAGCTTCAGATTGTCAATATAGGCTTCGTAGCCATTCATAGGCCTCAGCCTAAACCCATGTACTGCACCTAGGTTCGTGTCGCCTCTAACGGTAATCGTGCCGCCAAGGTTGGACTTATCGACAGTGGACAACTCATATAGAACTTCAACGGTAATTTGATTGCCGACTGAATTCAAGAAACTAAAGCTAAAGCCTTTTCGGGTTGGTGATCTCAGTAGACATGTCACTGCACCCGAGCCAGAGTTTGTAACGGCATAGCATCTACCTTGAATGGAAGAGCCTCCCCCGGAGGGGGCACCTTTAATCATGCCCGTTACCCCATTATCGCGCGTGATAATGAAGTCACGCAGCTCCAAAGGTGAAGGGGCGGGGCCGAGTTCTACGTTCTCAAAGTCCCCCGTACCTGGCGGTGTCGAAGGCTCCCCTGAACCGACCAAGAATGGCAATATTGGCGATGTCTCTTTCAAGCCACTATTCACACGCGAAACAACAATAGCTGCTCCAACGGAAAGGCCTAGACTCTCTAGCGCTGTCTGTTTGGGAACTGTGAAATCCACGCTGCCGACCTGTGTAATTTCCCTGGGGCCAAGAATGAGCGGAGCAGCCCCTACAGCAGCCCATACCGCGCTTACCCATTGGCCTGTTTTCATTCCTGAATAAGCGGCGGTGATCTTGACCCCTGAAGCTGGAATCAGATCAGGATCCAAACGCCCATCCGCTTGGTGTTCAACGGTGGGCGCAGTCAAACCTAGCTCAAGTTGTTTGAGCACTACCTTCGCATGTGGAAACATGATTGCTTCTTCCTCAATTTGGCTACCATTCATGGCTACGCTCATTCGCACTACAAGCTCAACGCCATTCTCCGTTCTCAATAACATCGCTTCTGGGACACTTCGTTGTATCCCGACAGCAACCTCGCTAGGCTGCACCGTATAGGGCCCAACCAACCGCTCGTCGTACTCGCTTCCATCATCTTGTAGGCCATTGATCCGCAACCAGAACATCTGATCTGCGGCGATCAAGGGCCATGGGTCCACAGCTACGATTCCATCACCAGTGAAGGTATTAAGATCCAGCAGGTTGCCTGCTGCCTGCTCGATTCGTGGTGGCTTCAAAGTGCCGGGGCGGAAGTTCTCCAGACGCAGGCTCAGCATTTGCGAAGTGCCTACTACCGTCAGATCAGCGCCTCGGAAGATCACATACCCTACCTGCACCGTCTGGCCAAGGCCGAGTGCCAGCACCGTCGAAGGCACCGACACTCGCCCCTCGCCCACGGTAGCTAGCACCCACGGCAACGCCTCGTTCTGACCATCGGGCCAGAACCAGAGCACGGCAACGGTGTCGTTTTCCAGAATCCGGGCATCACGCACCACCACCGTGGCGGTGTTGGTTTCATACGATGTGCCGGGCTTGATCGGTTGCCAGGTACTGACCTCGCTGTTGGTCCCATCCACTATTTTCGGTAACGGCCAAGGCCGTTCCGCCGCCGCCCCGACATGCAGCTGCAACCGCTGCGAGCTGCCCACCGGCTGGCTGTTGCGGGTGGCCTCGTACCAAACCTCCACGTAGCCATTGCTATTGCCAGCGATGTAAGGATCACTGGCCAACGTGACTTCCAGGTTGCCCGAGCTTGGAAATGGCTGGTTGGTAATGGACGTACTGGCACCAGGTCGGCCCTCCCAGTAAATGGTCAACCTGTCGCCGGGTACGAGGACGGGGTTGGGTTCCACCACCACCTTGAAGGTCGGGCCGACCGCGCCGGGGTCGATCTCGCCGCCTTGAAACACCGGCTCGGTGGTCGGCTTGGGCAGGTTGTTCGGCACGCCCACCACGGTC
>NZ_LGIR01000035.1:0-47495 GCF_001187875.1 Pseudomonas sp. RIT-PI-a | reverse complement strand
GCTGATAATCTTGTTGACTAACAGTCTTAACTCACAAGCACCCACACGAATTGCTTGATTCAATTGTTAAAGAGCGGTGGGTTGATTCTTTCGTCTCAACCGAGGCGCGCATTCTACGCTGGCCTCATATTCTGTCAAGCGTTTATTTTGAAGTTTTTTGAGAATCTCGAACAACTTCAACCGCTTGCGCTTTCGATTGCTCGTCAGCGGGAGGCGCATATTACAAGATTTTGCAGAGGAGTCAACAACACGCGGGAAGTTTTTTACGGCTGTGGATCAATTGACCATTTGGCGCCTTACGGTCCTGGTGGAACCAGCTCGCACTCAGGTCGACTCGACTCCAACTGGCACAGGTGCTGCCGCCTTGGGTCGCCCATGGGCAGTTCACGGTACGCGGCCGGCCCCTTGCGCCAGGGATCCGGCGTATTCATTCCATTGTGCGGGTACTGCCCGCTCGGTGCACAGGCCACAAGACACAACGTTGCCACCCCGATCAATACTGTCACCTTCGCCATTCAGTCCTCCGTGATGGAAGCGCTCAATGATACGAAGACGGGCCAGACTGCCAAGGGTGGGGTTTCATACTCAACTGTAGGATGCCGCCTAAATGTCAGTCCCCTGCCCAATCCCACCGCGTGGTACCTGTCCTACGGATTACTCTTGAGGTACTCGAGCAGGTCAGCCATTTTTTGGTCGTTGCCGAACCACCACAGGCGCATCTTGGTGCCGGGCACTACATCGCTGGGTGCCTCGACGAAGGCTGCGATCTTCTCGGGAGTCCAGACAATGCCCGAGTTCTTCATTTCGGCTGAATAGCTGTAGTCGTTCGTGCTTCCCGCGGGACGGCCGATCACTCCGTTGAGTTGCGGGCCGAAGGCGGCCTGGGCTCCCCGGCCAACCTTGTGGCAGCCACCACAGTTCTTTTCGAATGTGGCCCGACCGGCCACAGCGTCGCCTGCGGCGTGGGCGTACAACGGAGCCAGCAGTGCCAGAAGCATGCAGGTTGTTGATTTCATGATTCCTCGCGGCGTTTTCACAGACGCCCCATCATAGCGGCTGGCACGGGAAAGCGAGATGCCGGGATAATAGAGCGTCTAGACAGAGACAATCAGTACCGATCAAAACGACAAAGGAGTCATTCATGGGTAGATCCCGCACACTCATGACCATTGGATGCCTGGTTGCATTCGCGACGGCGTGGACGGGGACAAGCGTCCAGGCTGCGCCATCCGCAGTCGAAACCCTGGTCAAGGCTCGGGCCGAGTCCCTGATGAGTCAGTACAACATCGCCGGCATGGCGATCGCGGTGACCGATGGGCGTCAACAGATGTTCTTCAACTATGGACTGGCTTCACGAGAGGCACGGACACCTGTCACTGCAGACACATTGTTCGAGCTGGGCTCGATCAGCAAGACCTTCACTGCCGCCTTGGCCGCCTATGCACAGGCCAATGGCAAGCTGTCATTGAGCGATCATCCTGGCCAATATCTGCCAGCGTTACGCGGCACACCGCTGGATCAGGTGACGCTGGCCGACCTGGGCACTCACAGTGCTGGCGGATTCCCTTTGCAACTGCCGGATGACATCCAGAACGATGCGCAACTGATGACGTACTTTCGCAACTGGCGACCCAGCTATGCGCCGGGTACCCAGCGCAGCTATGCGAACCCCAGCATCGGCCTGCTCGGACTGATCGCTGCCAAAAGCATGGATGTTTCCTTCGCCCAGGCTGTGCACGACACACTGCTTCCGGCCCTGGGCCTTGCCCATACCTATCTGGATGTACCCGCCGACCAGTTGCCGTTGTATGCGCAGGGTTACGACAAACAAGATCAGCCCGTACGGCTGAATCCTGCGGTACTGGCCGATGAGGCCTATGGTTTCAAGTCCAGTGCCCGAGACATGCTTCACTACCTGCAGGCACAGATGGGTACGGTGACGGTTCCGGCGAAACTTCGTGAAGCGCTGAAGGCCACGCAGCAGGGCTACTTCAGGGTAGGCGGCATGACGCAGGGACTGATCTGGGAACAATACGGCTATCCAGTCGCTCTCGACACCCTGGTGCAAGGCAACTCCAACGCAGTGGCCTTGACCACCCAGCCTACAAGTCCGCTGCAGCCGCTGGACGAGGTATGGATCAACAAGACGGGAGCCACCAACGGGTTTGGTGGGTATGTGGCGTTCGTACCGTCGAAGAAAATCGGCGTGGTTGTGCTGGCCAACAAGAATTACCCGAACGAAGCACGAGTCAGGTTCGCTCATGAGCTGGTGCAGGCGCTGGACAAGTAAGGTTCACACGCGTTCTCAAGCTAATGGGTCTGGAGTAGGATCCCACTCCTGACCCTATTGGAGTTTCGTCAATGCGCCGCACCTGCCTGTTTCTCGCTTTAACGCTGGGCCTGGCCAATGTGGCCTGGGCCGCCAAGCCAGCACCGAGCGCGCCGAAGACACAGACCGTCAAGACGCTTGATGGCAAATTCATGTTTACCCTGCCAGCTGGCTATACCGTCAACCCACTGCCTCCTGCGGATCCGAAAAGCGATGCGGCGGGCGCCAAGGGGATGATGTACATGAACGACAGTGAGAAACGTGTGGTGGTGACCACCGAACTACCCATTCCAAAGGGTGGGCATGCCGCCGACAACGACGATGAATTCCTGACCGGCGCCACCGCCGGCTTCATCGAACAGCAGGCAAGTGCACTGCCTGATTTCAAGAAAACGGCCGAGAAGCGCATCACCTTGCGCAAGCTGGGTGTGGAGCAGATAGACAGCACTGCGACCATGGGTGGCGGTGCAACCATGACCACCACCTTTGTGGCCGGATCAGGCCAGACCATGTCGGTCGTCCAGGTGATTTCCCGTGCCAGCGATGCGAGTGGTCACGCCGCCATGGTCAAGCGGATCGTGGCAGGCAAGTAACCTGATCTGCCATCGCGGCAGACAAGTCCTGCCGCGATGTGAGAGAAAAACTGCGCCCAACAAAAAACCCGCCGAAGCGGGTTTTTTGTCTAGCCATTCCAACATCCTGTCAGCAGCTTCCTTGCAATGGCCGGTCGTCCATGACCCTGAGTCGTATCCTTCGTCTCAGTTAGTGAGGCTAGAATACTGCTGTGGTGAAGATCGCAATAGAGGCGATTGTAGCCACCGCGTGTAAGCGATTGGCTATACCGTTTCCGTGCGACGCAGCCAGAGGGTGACTGTGGTGCCCTCGCCCGCTCGGCTTTCGATCCGTGCGATGCCATCGGCACTCAAGGCAAAGCCGTATACCTGCGACAAACCCAGCCCCGTGCCCTGCCCTGAGCCCTTGGTGGTATAGAAGGGTTCGAAAACCTGAGCCAGTACGTCTTCAGGGATGCCTGGTCCGTCGTCGGCAACGCTCAGGCAAAGGTAGTCACCATCGGTCAGCTGCGCGTCGCCGCGGACCGCTCGCAGACAGGTTGCAACTCGAATCTGTCCGGCACCGCGCAGGGCATCGCGGGCATTCACCAGCAGGTTGAGCAAGGCGGCGTCCAGTTGATGGGCGTCGCACATCACTGCCTGGGCGGGCGCCTGCAGATCCAGCAGCACCTGGATAGTGGCGCCCAGCGCGCGGCCGAACAGATCGCTGTTGTGCTCGATCCGCTCGTCGAGCTTCACCGCGTGCACGCTGGGCTCTTCGCGACGGGCAAAAGCGAGCAGGTGGTGGATCAGTTGGGCGCCCTGCCGCACGGCCTGCAAACCGATCTCGGTGAGGCGCTCGACTTCCACGGGCTTGCGTGCCTTGATACGGGTCATTTGCAGGCTGGCACTGACCGCTTGCAGCAGATTGTTGAAGTCGTGGGCGATGCCGGCGGTGAGCTGACCCAACGAGGATATGCGTTGGGCATGTCGCAAGGTCGACAAGGTTTGCTGCTGCTCACCCAGCACATTGTCCAACTGACGGGACAGGGCAAGGGTTTGTTTCTCGCGCTCTTCATTGAGCAGGCGCAGCTCCAGTTGTGCTGCGGTCTGCCTTGCCAAGGCCTGCAGGGCATTGCACTGCGACACCTCCAGCGTGCGCGGCACGGTGTCGATGACGCAGACGGTGCCCAGTGCCGAGCCCTGGCGCGTGATGATCGGCGCGCCAGCATAGAAACGAATGTAGGGCGGGCCCAAGACGAGCGGGCTCTCCTTGAAGCGCGGGTCGAGATGGGTGTCCGGCACTATCATCACGGCATCGGGCGCCAGAATGGCATGGGCGCAGAACGCCAGATCGCGGTGGGTCTGGGAAACGTCGAGCCCTACACAGGCCTTGAACCACTGACGTTCGCGGTCCACCAGCGACACCAGGCCAATGGGCGTTGCGCACAGCTGCGTTGCCAATTGGACGATATCGTCGAAACCAGGCTCCGGAGGACTGTCCAGCACACTCAGATGCTCGAGCGCAGCCAGACGTTCGGACTCGTCGATAGGCGATGGGGCCGGGCTGTGAGTCATGCAATGGGCCAAGTCGAGGAAATGATCGGAATAATGCGCGCCACAGGCCATTGGGGCAAGTGCGTGCAAGCCTATTGCGCGTAAACGAAAAAGGGCGACCCTTTCGGATCGCCCTTCTGCACCGCCCAGCAGAGCGGATTTGTTTGGTAGGCGCGATTGGACTCGAACCAACGACCCCCACCATGTCAAGGTGGTGCTCTAACCAACTGAGCTACGTGCCTGCTGTGGCGCGCAATTCTACGGATTGACGCGCCGCTGTCAACGGCAATTTGCCGCCAATGGTAAAAAAATCACCCACTTGCAATCGGTGCGCAGTGTTCGATCCTCAATGCAGGCAGCACTGCTTGAATTTCTTGCCACTGCCGCACGGGCAGGGATCGTTGCGCCCGGCTTTGGTTTCGGCGATGACCGGGGTGTTGCTCGGACGACGCTCGAACCAATACTGGTGCAGACGGATCGCGGCCATCTGGATCATTTCCATGGCTTCTTCGGCATCCAGCTCTTCGCCCGAACCGTCGCGTTTGAGCAGGTCGACGCCCTGTGTGTGCAAGGTGATCAGCGCGAGCAGGTCTTGTTCCTGGTCGGGCATATCAAGCCAGCTGCCGCCCACCACGACACCGCGCTCGTAGCCGTAGCACCAGTCCTCGACGCTGACGACTTCCTCATCGTCGAACAGATTGAAGATCGGCGCGAAGTTTTCGAAGTCTTCCTCCAGCAGCATGGCCAGTTGGTTCATGTGCTGGATGAGCAGATCGAAGAATTTCTGGAACTGCTTGTCGTCCTTGAAGACCGGCAGTTGGTCGGGACCACCCCACAGCGCTGCGTACCAGTCGTCGAAGGCGATCGCCTGTGGACCTGAAACGATGGCCGCAAAGAAACCGTCGAGCTCGGAAATGCTGCCGACCGATGTTTCGCTGGCGTATTGCCCCAGCACCTCTTCCACGTAATCCAGTTGTTCGTCGGTCAGCGCGTCGTTGCTGATGTTGTAGGCCATGGTCTGCTCGATCGGGTCATCAAAAGAATGCTCGCATTGTAGCCGCCAGCGTCGACGATGTCCCCGGATCTGCCGCGGCCTAGTCGCCCAAGTGAGCGAGGTAGGCTTGCAGGGCGCCCTGCTGGCCGCTGCCGAGCAGGGTCCAAAGCAGGATCCTGCACTTGCGTGGGCAGAGAAAGCTGCCCATGACTGCACCCTTGGCTTGCAGATCGATTTCGCCGCCGACAAAGCCGTAGCTGCCACTGGCGGTGGGACCCTGGCCGGTGCGGGTAGCGACTATCACCGGCAGGTGCTGGGCAATGGCCTGCAAGCAGGTGGCCCAGCGCTGCGAAACATGACCAGCGCCAAAGCCGGCAATGACCAGGCCTTGATACCCGACGTCGACGACCCTGTCGAGCAAGAGGGTGTCTGCATCCAACGCTGCTTCCAGAAGCAACACGCTGTGATCGGTTCGAGTGGGATACGGCACACAGTGGCGAGCCGGGGGTGGAGCGGCGTAATGCACCTGGTTTTCGACCATCAGTCCAACCGGGCCGAAGGGCGACGAGGCGAAGGCATCCATTGCCAAGGCGGCGACCTTGCGTACTCGCGATGCGGCGTGCACTTGATCGTTGATCACCACCAGCACGCCACGACCACGACTGCGTTCAGCCAGCGCCACTTGCCCTGCGGCGAGGAGGTTGGCCGGGCCGTCGGCACCGCAATGGGATGCCGCGCGCATGGCGCCGGTCAGGACCAGGGGCTCGTCCAGATCCCAGAGCAGGTCGAGAAAGAATGCGGCCTCCTCCAAGGTGTCGGTACCCTGGCTGATGACCACGCCCACCGAACCGGCGGCGATGCAGCCGCGTGCCCAATCCAGGGCATCGAGCAACGCCTGGAAGCTCAGGGAGGCGCTGGGCAACAGGTTCAGCGTGTGCACCTGAACCTCGGCCAGAGACGTGAGTTGCGGCAGCAGATCCACCATGCCCTGCCCGCTCAGGCTGGGCTGAACACCTGCACCAGTGGGCTGGGCCTGCATGCTGATGGTGCCGCCCAGGGCACCTACGGACAGTTTGGGTAGAGCCATGGGCGGTTCTCCGTCAAAGGTTGGGACTGCCGATGATCAGGCCGATCAGTGGCAGGATGAGCAAGGTGCTGATAGCCATGGACAGCACGTTACCGATGTAGCCATGCATATAGGACGGTAACCGCTGACTGATGGCGACGGCCAGTGGCGGCGCCAGCAATGCGCCCAGTGCGGCACTGAGGATGATCACCGGCAGGCTGCCACCATGGACCAGAATCGCGGCGGGGGCTACCGAGACCACGGGTATGTAGGTCGGGTACCAGCCGCGGGCTATCCATTGATGACGCCAGATGAGCACGCCCAGTGCCGAGGCAAGGGTTTGCGCCGCCAACAACTGCAACAGCCAGCCGGAACCGTAGAACGGGCTGGCCGGATTGAGCATCAGGGCCAGCAGCGCGCCCAGCACCAACCCCAGGCTGGCCCACTCGTTGCCGAAGAACGGCGCCTCGGAGAAGTCGGCAAGGATGCGCCGGAAGGTCCAGCGCACCCCGTAGTCCGGGGTCGCGGCCACCACCGGTGGCGCTGTCGAGGGCGTCGCATCGGGCTTCACCAGGGCCGGGAAGCGTTTGCACAGCAGGAAGCCGATGACGCTGCCCACTGCCATGCCCGTGACATTGCCGATCACCACCGGCAAGGCCAGCGGGGTGCACACGTACTTGACGATCAACAGGCAGGCTGGCGTGATCAGCACGGCGCCCATGACGGCTCCAGTGAGCGCCACACGCCAGCCACGGCCGAACAGCAGTACGGTGGCCGCCGGCATGGAAACGAAGGCGACGAAGGTTGGCTGCCAGGTATCGGCCGACAGCGTCCAGCCCCAGAGCAGGTTGCCCAGGCCCAGACCCAGCAGCGAACTGGTCACCACCCATGGCCACAGGCCGGTGCCGTAGCAGATTGCGAAACCCTGCCAGCGTTTGCCGGTGCGATTGGCCCACCAGCCCAGCCCGGCGCCGGCGAGCAGGCCGATGGAGGCGAACTCGTGTTTGTAGAACGCCACTTCGCTGATATCACCGACTATCCAGCGCCACCAGGCCGCCGGATGGTGGAGGTTAGCCATCATGTCGCCATAGCCGGGCCACAGCGCATCGACAGCCAGCAGCTTGCCGCTGATCACGGTCAGCGTGATCGCCAGAGACAGCACCAGCAAACCTGTCAGAGTCCCGCTGGATGCGCGCGTTGGTGTGTCGTGCAGAGAGGTATCCATGGACAGTCCTCCTCAGCGCGGCAATGCAGCATGGCGGTCATAGCCCAGCATCGAGCCGTACAGGTCGACCCGGCGGTCGCGTGGAAGATCATTGAGGCTGTTCCAGATCGGTGCGCTGCGTGCCGAGACCAGGTCGATGTCGGCAAAGAGGATAGTTTCCTCTTCGGCGCCGGCCACTTCGCTGAGCGGCCAACCGTTGGTGCCGGCTATCAACGAGCAGCCGAGGAAGCGATCGCCGCGGTCGGTGCCGATGCGGTTGGCGGCGGCGATGAAGGTGTTGTTGACGTGGGCGGCGGTGATGGTCAGGTAAGACGCCATGCATTTGCCGGTTTCATCGAACAGCGGCGGTGGCGTCCAGACCCAGTTGTTCAGGCTGCAGATGATGTCGGCTCCTTGCAGGCTGAGCAGACGTGGTACTTCCGGGAACCAGACGTCCCAGCAGATCATCAGGCCGATGCGCCCGATGGGCGTCTCGAACACTGGAAAGCCGAGGTCACCGGGACTGAACCAGAGCTTTTCCAGGTTCCACAGATGCGCCTTGCGGTACTTGCCGATGAAACCATCGGGGCCGACCAACACGGCGCAGTCGTAGAGCTTGTGACCGTCACGCTCTGCCAGGCCAGCGGCAAGGTAGACCGAGTGTTCGCGCGCAAACTCGATCCAGGCCTGAGCACTGGGTCCTTCAGGCACTGTCTCGGCCAACGCGAACGCTTCTTCGCGGTTGCGGAAGGCGTAGCCGGTGTTGGCCAATTCGGGCAGCACGATCAACTGGGCACCTTCGGCCACGGCGCGCTGGGCCAGATGCAGGCTATGGGAGAGGTTGAACGTGCGGTGGTCGACACCGCATTGCGGATCGAACTGAACGACAGCGACCCGCACGGGGCTGATAGCGGAAGCAGAGGACATGGAGGCACCTTTTTGTTGTTTTTGGATTGCCTCCGCATAGAAACGCATTCGTCTGGGTTAAAAAACAGGACGATTCCCAAGCTGGTGTAGGAGTAATCCTGCCAACCGTACAAAGTCGTTCAATACGCCTACGGACTCGATCGGATTCAGGACTCAGTGCCATACCGAGGGTAATGGGACAGATCGAATCCGCCGTTGAACGCTACACCTTGGTTGGCGCAGAGGTTGATCACCGCATCGACGGCCCCGCGCATGGCCGGCTCGGTCCAGCCGGCGTCGACCGAAAAGGACTCACCCGCCAGGTACAGCCCAGATCGAGCACTGTAGTCGCGGTTGTAGCTCATCAGGCCGACTGCATCCTGGTAGGCCCCGGCGCGGTAGAGCTTGGCGCAGCCCAGGGCATTGCGGTCCGTGACCCAGCGCTGCACGCACGCGTTGGCGGTGTCGATGAACGGAGAAATACGTGAACCGACATTACTGCAGCGCAGCAGGATGCGGTCCAGCTCGCGAATGCACTTGTCGACCAGCTCGGCATCGCTGAAAGCCGCCAGCTTGGTCGCATCGTCCTCCCAGGTGTAGCTGAGCAGGATGCAGTCGTAGGCATAGTTGTCGTTGTAGCGGTAAGCATAGACGTCGTGTACGAAACTGTCGGTGACGAGGATCTGCGGGATGTCACGATGGGCCGACAGAAAGGTTTTCTTCAGCGGGGCGTAGACTTTACAGCTGGTTTCCCAATGCGCGGTCTTGTAGGCATTGATGGTGGCCTGGGGGAGCATGGCCGAGGTGAAGCCTTCCACCTGGATTCGTGTTTCGAGGATCCAGGAGGGCACCGTGACGATGACCGAGTCGAACTGCTCCGTGATTTGCCGGCTGGCCAGTGCGTCGCTTTGATGCCAGCGGTAGCCCACTTCTATGCTGCCATCGGCCAGTCGGGTGAGGCGATTCACGGGGCTGTCGGTGATCAGGCCGGCAGGCTGCTGGCGCAATCGCTCGTAAGGCGAGCGAGCGCCCTCTTCCAGGGGCATGAACATCAGGCACTCATCCAGCGCGGCCAGACCCAGGTAGCGCGGTGTGGCGAACGCCACGCCCTTGGAGTCGGTCACGGCTTGCTCAGCTTGGAAAGGAGCTGGTAGCGGGTTGCCTTGGCCATCGACGCGGCCATGCACCAGTTGCAGGTGACTGCTGAAGCCGAAGATCGCAGTGCGCAGCGGGTACAGGCTGCAGACGTCGTAGAAGGCGCCCCAACTGCCGTCGCCTATGCCGATGGCGTAGAAAATCGAAGACTCGTCGGCCGACATGCCCAGCCCGCCGAAGTCTCCTGGGTTGCCGGGATCCCAGGCGGTGATGGCGGCAGAGCGAACCAGCTCGCGGAATGGCACATGCTGGTAGCGCGTGACGATGGCAGACCACAGGGCCGGCCATGCTTGGCTGCCAAACACGGCGGCGACCTGCGTTGCCATCCGCTCGGCGAACAGCTTCCATTTCTGGTAGACGGCCTGCAACACGGCGGTGGGCGGGGGGGTATTGCCGTCGAGGTTATTCCAGACCAGCAACCGAGGTTCGCCCTCCCCCATCAGTTGGCCTTCGTGCAGATAAATACCAGTGGAGCGCACGAAGGGCGTGCCGGGATTCGGGAAGTCCGAGGTTTTGAGGTCGTATAGCCCTGAGTAGTACGCCATCAATGAGCGGCCCTGCGCGGGTGCCTCGCCCGTGCGATTGAAAAAGGGCATGCGCATGGCGCCCATTTCGAAAGGCGTGGAGGGCGCTGTGGATTGCGGACCGTCCAGGTGCACGGTCAGATGACGTCCGCCGAGGCGGCGCGACTGCTCGATCAAGGTGATGCGTTCGAAGCCGCAGCGCAGCAGTTCGCGGGCTGCCACCAAGCCTGCGACACCCGCGCCGATGATGCAGATGCGGTGTTGTGCGTTACCGCCGCGAGCAATGCCGCCGGTTTGCTCGAGCAGACGACGGTAGTCGAAACACAGATCCGGAGGGTTGGGAAAACGAGCGGCCCAAGGCAGGCTGGCGGCGGTTTGCAAGGTGGCCGCGATGTCGGCGGGATGGTTGTGGGATGAGCCAATGGTCATAAACGACAGTCCTTGTCGGTCAGCTTGAGGAGGCGTCAGTGTGCGAAGCCGTGGTGCGTCCAGGCAGAGGGATTGGGGGGCTGCGGTGTAGGAAGGATTTGGGGCGTATGTGGGAAGCAGGTGCGGTGGTTCAGGGAGGTTGCGGTGTGGCCGGACGCGGCTCGCGCCGCTGCTACAGGGGGCCGGGTGTGTCGCCGCGTCGGGAGTTAGACGGGACGGGGGTTTGTAACGACGTTCTGGAGGGGCTGGCCTTGGTGCAGGCGGTTGATGTTGGCGGCGATGAAGGCGTAGCGGCGTTCGAAGAGGCCCTGGGTCCAGCCGGAGGCGTGGGGCGTGCAATAGGCATTGGGGAGGTCTTCGAAGCGGTGGTGAGCGGGTGCGACCGGGTCGGTATCGCCGCTGGGGTAGCGGTACCAGACATCCAGGTAGGCCTTGGCGATGAGGTGGTCGCGCAGGGCGTGGTACAACGCATCCTCATCGACCACGGCGGCGCGGGCGATGTTGATCAGTACGGCATCAGGGCGCATCGCAGCGAATTGGGCGACCGCGAAGGAACCGCGGGTACGCTCGTCCAACGGGCAGGTCAGGATGACGAAATCGGCACGGGGCAGCACCTGGTCAAGCTCAGCGGGTGTGTACGCTTCATCCATCGGGCCGTCCACTCGTCCACCTTTGGCGCGTGCGGAAATGGCGATGACGTGCAGGCCGAATGCTTGGGCTCGGCTGGCAACGGCGTGGCCGATGCGGCCAAAGCCGACGATGACCACGGTCTTGCCGAACAGCTCGCCGCGCGGTTGGCGTTTCAGGTAGGCGTGCGTCCATTGCTCGGTACTGAAGCGAGCTCGCAGGGCCGCCAGTTCGACCTGGTGTTCGAGCATGCAGGCCAAGGCGTATTCGGCCATGGGAATTTCATGCTCGAACACATTGCAGACGGTTGCGCCGGCGGGCAGCGCGGTGAAATCGATGCCATCCAGCCCGGCACCGGGCACGTGCAGCAAACGAAAGGCCGGAGCCGGGCTACGCCGCTGGAAACGCATCGAGACCACTACGTCGGCACCTTCGATCTGATCGTCCCAGGCGTCCGATTCGTGGGCCTCGCGGGGCAGCGCGACGAACTGCGTCGGGAAATCCAGGGCTGCGGAGAGCGCCTCGCGATGTGTTGCGGCCTCCCCCACCATCACGATTTTCATGTGTTGTCCTTTTTATTGAAACGCCGCCTGCGACGGCGGCGCGATCATCGGTAGTCGATGGACAGTAGAAGATCGTCCTGCCGATGGCAACCGGGTGGCTGCCTACGCCAGCGCTGACACCACTTGAAACCAATTCGCGAGGGAACAGCGTCGGGCCCGTTCAGGTCCAGTGCAGAGACCCGCTTGGAGTTTGCATGCATGGCAACACCTACCACCGCGCCCCGTCGCCGGCGCTGGCTTCCCTTTCTGCTGCTGGCGCTGGCGATCGGTGTCGGCCTGCCCTACGGTTGTTCGCAACTGGCCTACAAAGAGCGGCAGTTATTGTTCAACATCGAGCCAGGCACGGCCAGCTGGTACGCAGGCTTGCCTTCGGGCGTCACCGAATTGCAGATTCCAGTGGAGAAGGCCCTGAGCAGTACCCAGTACTTGCATGCCTGGTGGTGGCCGGCGCCGCGCGCCGATGCACCGGCGGTGCTATACCTGCACGGTACACGCTGGAACCTGACCGCACAGGTGCGCCGCATCAGCCAGCTGCGCGAGCTGGGTTTCTCGGTGCTGGCCATCGATTACCGCGGATTCGGCGAAAGCCCCGGCGATCTGCCATCCGAGCGCACCGTGTACCAGGACGCCCAGGCTGCCTGGCAGCGCCTGGTGCAGTTGCAGCCCAAAGCCGAGCGACGCTTCATCTATGGTCATTCGCTGGGCGGCGCGATCGCGGTGGATCTGGCAGAGCATCTGGCCGAGGGCAGTGAGCCGAAAGCAGCCGGACTGATCGTGGAGTCGACCTTCACCGACCTGGCTGCTGCAGCAGCGGCGGTGGCCAACACTTCGCTGCCGGTGCGCTGGATCATGTCGGAGAAATTCGATTCCATCGACAAGATCGGTGATATCAAGATTCCGGTGCTGATCGTTCATGGCCTGGACGACCGTTATGTGCCGCCGCGTTTCAGCCAGGAACTGTTCGATGCCGCGGCCGAACCCAAGCGGTTGCTGCTGGTGCCCGGCGGTACGCACAACAACAGCATGACCCTGGGCAGCCAGGCGTATGCCAAGGCGCTGCGCGAGGTATTCGGCCTGTAGCCGATGTCTGGCGGGCGGTGACGCAACTTATTCAGTGCCTTGAAGGTCTGTGCTGTGGCAGCCGTGCACCCGGCACGCGCGCCACCGCATTCGCAGGAATCTCCATGGAAAAGCACGAACCCCGCCTTGATGCCCCTGAAGAAGACGGCAAGACGCCTGGCCTGTCGGCCGACGAAAAAGAAGAGGTCCATGAGAACCAGCCGCCCCGCGCGGCGGTGTTGCATGAAACCATCCGCATACAGGGCGACCATGAACTGGAGCGTACCGTAGCCGCCCTGTTCTGGTCGGCCCTGGCCGCCGGCCTGACCATGGGCCTGTCGCTGATGGCCATGGGACTGTTCAACTCCCGTCTGCCCGCAGGCGAGGCCAGCAAGGTCATCTCCAGCCTGGGTTACTCGGCCGGCTTTCTTGCAGTGATTCTTGCACGCCAGCAACTGTTCACCGAGAACACCCTGACCGCCGTATTGCCGGTCATGAGCAAGCCGAGCCCAGGCAATTTCGGACGGCTGTTCAAACTCTGGGGCGTGGTACTGGGCGGTAACCTGATGGGGACCTTGCTGGTGTCCTACGTCATGCTGCATTTGCCGATCTTCGATACCAAGACCGACGAGGCCTTTCTCGAAATTGGGCGCAAGGTCATGGAAAACGACCTGTCGCAGATGTTTTCCAAGGGCATCATCTCCGGTTGGATGATCGCCACCATGGTCTGGATGATCCCGTCGCAGGAAAGCGCGAAGATGTGGATCATCATCCTCGTCACTTACCTGATGGCGCTGGGCGATTTCACCCACATCGTGGTGGGCTCGGCAGAGGTGTCCTACCTGGTGTGGGCTGGCGAGCTGGACTGGAAGGCCTTCTGGCTCGATTTCGCGGCACCGACCCTGGCAGGCAACATCATCGGCGGCAGCTTCATCTTCGCCCTGATCGCCCATGCGCAGATCAGAAGCGAAAGCGGTCTGCCACCCAAGGATGGCGGCAAGGGCAAGTCACGCAAGGAACCCAACGCCGACGTCTGATGCCTTGACCGGTCAAGGTGTGACTGCGGAAGCCGGGGAATCGACTTGCTCCCACCAGTGCTCGCCGAGTCGAGGCTGACGCAGATCGATGCGCTCTCCCATGCGCGGCGTGCTCAACGGCACGCCCTTGGCCTGGGCCAGCGCGCTGATGCGGTCGAAGGGTTCGTGCCAGTCATGGATCGAAAGGTCGAAGGTGCCGTTGTGCACCGGCAGCAGGGTCTTGCCGCGTACATCCAGGTGCGCCTGCAGCGTTTCTTCGGGCTGCATGTGCACGTTCGGCCAGGCGACATTGTAGGCGCCGGTTTCCATCAGGGTCAGGTCGAACGGGCCGAAACGCTCGCCGATCTGTTTGAAACCTGGGAAATAACCGGTATCGCCGCTGAAGAACAGACGAAAGCCCTGGTCGATGATCACCCACGACGCCCACAGCGTGCTGTTGCTGTCGAACAGGCTACGGCCCGAGAAATGCTGCGCGGGCGTCGCCACCAGACGCAAGCCGCCGACCTGGGTTTCTTGCCACCAGTCCAGTTGACGAACCTTGCTGGCCGGTACGCCCCACTCGAGCAATCGGTCACCTACGCCCAAGGTGGTCAGGAAATACTCGCTCTTGCCGGCCAGCGCCTTGATCGCGTGTTCGTCCAGATGGTCGTAGTGGTCGTGGGACAGGATGACCGCCTTGATCGGCGGCAGGTCGGCAATGCTGATCGGTGGTTGGTGAAAGCGTAGAGGACCGGCCCACTGTACCGGGGAGGCTCGTTCTGAAAACACCGGATCGGTCAGCAGAAACTCCCCACCCATCTTCAGCAGCACGGTGGAGTGCCCCAACCGCCAGAGGCTGTAGTCCGGCGCCGCCAGCAGTTGGTCGCGCGACAGTTGCTCCACCGGCAGCGGCGCCTGCGGGCGGGTGCCGGGTGGCTTGCTCAGCAGCAGGTACTTGATACCGATGCGCAGTTTCTTCATGAAGCCGTCCTTGGGCAGGACCACCTGATTGCGATACTGGCCGTCCTCGCGCAACGAGGCGGGCAATTCTTCGGCATTGGGCGAAAACGACGTCATAAGTGCAAGCACTCCGAAAAGCAGTGGAATTCTCATGCAGCCCTCGGGTTGAAAGGTGCGTGCTACAGCATACGCTTTCGGCCTGCCGTGCGAAGTGAGAGTTCCGGCCCGATCGGTGAGGCGGATTCCGGTGACCGGCGCCTGGTCGTTCGAGGGGAACCATGGCCCGAAGTCACACGTCCAGATGGGACCCGGAAATATCTGTTCGCAGGGACCGCTGCCCATGAATGCTGTTGATGCCGCCAATGCCTCACGCTACTCACGCCACACACGGGTTCTGGTGCTGGCGTTCGTTCTGCCCATCCTTGCCTGTGTGCTGATCATCGGCGGTGCCGTACTCGGTATTCCCACTGCGTCGGAGCCTGCCAATGGCTTATCGGCCCAGACAACTGCAACCCAGTCTGCCAGCGTGGAGCGAGACCTGGGCGAAAACAGTGGCCGGCCCGTGATCTCGCTCGACGATGCCGGCGCCGGCTTGCCCGTGCAGGCCTCGCCACCGGGTGGCGAACCCTGGTGGTCCATGTCGCTGCCGACGCTTGCTGCGCTGCTGCTGGCCGTGCTGATCTTTTCCGGTGCACTGTTGCGCAAGACCTTGCGCAGCTTGCGTGACATCGATCAGGACCATGCTCGGTTGCAGCACGAATACGAGGCCCTGCGGTGCAGCGATGAGCGACTGCGCGCGTTGGCCGACGCCTCTTCGGACTGGATATGGGAAACCGACGCGTTTTTGCGTGTCAGCTACCTTTCCGCAAGCTTCACCACCGCAACCGGTTTGGCGCGGGATGTGTGGCTGGGCCAGCCGGTCGAGCTGCTATTGCAGTGCGAAACCCTTCCGGCTGGCCAGTGGCTGCAGCAACTGGGTGACGGCTCGTCAGGTGTCGGGCATCTGCGCTGCAGCTATCGCGACAGCATCGGCCAGACCCGCCACTGCCGCATCGTCGCCTGCCCTATCGTGCATGATGGGCAGATTGCAGGCTACCGCGGCACGGTGCTCGACATCACCGATCAGGTCGGCGCCCAGGCTCAGCTCGCTCATCGCTCGACCCACGATGCGGTGACGGGGCTGGGAGACGAGCATGCCCTGACGCGGTTTCTCGATCAGACCCTGGCCGATCGTCTTCGTCCTGTGCCCTTGACCCTGTTGCTGCTGGACCTGACCGGTTTCGAGCAGCTGGGCGAAACCTTGGGGCAACCTGCGCTCGACTGCATCCTGCGTACGGTCGCCGGTCGTCTTCGCGACAGCACACGTAGCAATGATCTGGTGACCCGTCTGCGGGATGGGCAATTCATGATCGTGCTCGCCAGCATCGACGTGATGATCGAGATCGAGCGTTTCTGCCAGCGCCTGATCGATAATATACAAAGGCCCATCGTGCACGGCGTGAAGCAATTGCAGGTGGGGGTGAACATCGGCGTGGTCCATGATCATCCCAGCCGGGGAGACGCCCGCGAGTGGATCGGTTGCGCTCAGCTCGCCTTAGGCGAAGCACAGGCGCAAGGCCCCGGCTACTGGCAGCATTTCGCGCCTGCGCTGGACCGCCAGCAGCACCTTCGGCAGTTGGAAACCGATCTGCGCTCCGCCCTTCAGCATGACCAATTGCTGCTGCACTTCCAGCCACGGTACAGCGCCGACGGTGATCGGGTGATTGCCGTCGAGGCACTGCTGCGCTGGCAGCACCCGGTCGAAGGAATGCTCACCTGCGACGCGTTTCTGCCTCTGGCCGAGCGCAGCGACCTGATCGTGCCCATCGAGCGCTGGCTGCTACGCGAAGCGTGCGCGGCGGCGCGGCACTGGCCGCAGTCGATTGCGGTGTCGGTGAGCCTGGCGCCAGCGTATTTCAGCCGCAGCGACGTCGCCCGCGATGTGCGCGATGCGTTGACCGACAGCCGCCTGCCGGCCAATCGCTTGCAGTTGCAAGTTGCCGAGCAGGTCATGCTGGGTTGTGCCGACGGCGCGATGGGGGCCCTTACGGCCTTGAAGGAATCAGGGGTGGGTTTGATACTCGACGAATTCGGCAGCGGTTATTGTTCGTTGGGGTATTTGCGCATTTACCCATTCGATGCCGTGAAGATCGACCCACGCTTCGTCGCCGGTCTGGTGAGCAACCCACAGGATCGCGGACTGGTGCGAGGCATCATCGACCTAGGTCGAGCCATGGGCGCAAGGGTAATCGGTGCGGGCGTCGGCACTGACCAACAGCTGCGGGCCTTGCAGGACGACCGCTGTGCGGAAGTCCAAGGCCTTTACCTCGGTGAGGCCATGGAGCCGGCAGCATTGACACCGCTGCTTCAGCAACAGGCCCACTTGCGCAGGTCACGACAAGGGCATCAAGCAGGTTTGCACGCCCGCTGATCGACAGGCTGTCCAACATTTTTTTACAGGCCCCGAACGCCTCGTTAGAATCGGGGCATCCCCGGACACGACCGTCAATGGTCCCGGCCTGCGCAACCACAGTGGACACCTCATGGGCACGACTGCAGCAGCCGACATAGCCACCATCGCGCGCATCGACGCGGTCCCTTCCATATTGCAGGTCATCTGCGAAACCACAGGCTTGCGCTTCGCCGCCGTTGCCCGTGTGACCGAAAATGCCTGGACCACCTGCGCGGTGCTCGACAATATCGGGTTGGGCCTGGAAGTCGGCGACGGGCTGGACGTGACCACGACCTTGTGTCAAGAGATCCGCACCAGCCATCAGACCGTGATCATCGACAAGGTCAGCGAAGACGAGGTGTATTGCAACCACCCCACGCCGCGCCTCTATCGTTTCGAAAGCTACATTGCCACGCCCGTCTTCCGGGCCGACGGCAGCTTCTTCGGCACGATCTGTGCGCTCGATCCGCGGCCCACCCGCCTCAGGGGCACCAGTATCGAGCCGATGATGGCGTCGTTCGCGCGCTTGCTGTCGCTGCAGATGGAGAACGAGGAGCGGCACCAGCGCACGGCCACTGCGCTGCTGGAGGA
The DNA here is from genome assembly GCF_001187875.1 of Pseudomonas sp. RIT-PI-a. Taxonomy (NCBI): domain Bacteria; kingdom Pseudomonadati; phylum Pseudomonadota; class Gammaproteobacteria; order Pseudomonadales; family Pseudomonadaceae; genus Pseudomonas; species Pseudomonas sp. RIT-PI-a. The sequence continues at coordinate 29,473 of NZ_LGIR01000035.1, read as the reverse complement.
GCGGGAAATGGCCGACCTGCGCGACCAGTTCATCGCGGTGCTGGGCCATGACCTGCGTAATCCTTTGTTCGCGATCAACGCTGGCGCCGAGCTGTTGCAGCGACGGGTCGCCGATGAGCGCAGCGTGGGCATCGTCAAGCATATCCAGACCAGTGCACGCCGTGCCTCGCAACTGATCGAGGACGTTCTGGACTTCGCTCGCGGGCGATTGGGCGCCGGTATCGTGGTCGACCTGCAACCCGATGCCGACCTGACGCGCAGCCTGGAACATGTGGTCTCGGAGCTGCAGCGCATCCACCCCGAGCGGGTCATCTCGATGGATGTCGACGATTTGCAGGGCGTGCTGTGCGACAAGGAGCGCATTGGCCAGTTGCTCTCGAACCTGGTGTCCAACGCCATCATTCACGGTGCGCCGGACAGCGATGTGCGCGTCAGCGGTCGTCTGTCCAATCAGGAGTTCACGCTGGCGGTGCATAACCAGGGGCCGGCGATCGCCGAAAACGTGCGAGCGCAACTGTTCAAGCCATTCGCTCGGCCCAGCGTGCGCAGTCCGCGCGGCGGCCTTGGGCTGGGCTTGTACATCGCCTACCAGATTGCATTGGCCCACGACGGCCGACTCGAAGTCAGCTCCAGCGATGAAGGCGGTACCGAATTCGTCTTCCACCTGCCCGTGGTCACCGCCGCCTGAGCCCGTTGCCGTTCGAGCGCCTGCGCGGATGAAAGTGCACGGCCCGACGGGCGACGGTGGTAGCATCGCCCTACTTCCACACCCTGCCTGGCAACCACATGGCGAGACCTGACCCCGGGATCCCCCCTCAGCACGGCGAGCGAAGCGCGCGACAGCTGCGCCTGCTCAAAGGCGGCAGCGAGCCCGACCCCCGCTTCACTCTGGCCAACGAACGCACCTTTCTGGCCTGGATCCGTACGGCATTGGCGCTGATGGCCGGTGGCATCGCCGTCGAGGCGTTCACCGCGGACGTCTTCGCGCCGGAGTTTCGCAAGACCCTGGCGGTCATCCTGTTGCTGCTGGGCATGCTGCTCAGTGCCAGCGCCAGCCTGCGCTGGCTGAACGTGGAGCGGGCCATGCGGCACAAGCAACCGCTGCCCATTCCGCTGCTGGTGCCGCTGCTGTCGATTGGCGGTGCCCTGGTCACGGCCGCCTTGATTGCCTTTGTGGTATTGCGATGAGCCTGCCTCAGGCAGGCCATCAGGATGAAGGCCTGCAGCCCGAACGCCCCTTGCTGGCCTGGGGACGGCCGCTGCTGGCGATGCGGGTGGCGAGCCTGTTCTTTCTGCGCGGGATGCCCCCCCACGGCCGTTTTGCCGGGGCCCTGATGGCCCTGCCGCTGATGGCGGCGCGGGCGATCTGGTTGAGCCGGCGCCGCCGTTACCGCTGCCGTGTCGAAGGGATCAGTCGTGCATGCTTTCCGGCCGACGTGACCGGGGTGCTCGGCCTGGGCAGCATGGTCACACTGATCGGCGCTGCGGCCATCTGGATCACCTTGATGACTTGAGCCATGATGACCTGAGCCGTTCAGAGCTGCCCGCTGCGGTCGTCCTTGAACAGCGCCCAGGCCAGCCCGGCGATCCACAACAGCGAGGCAAAGTAATTGACCCGCTGGAACAGCCCGAAACCACGACCCACGTCCATGGCAGCTGCCATCCACGGCAGGCAGCCCAAAGCGAACAGGCTGCACACCAGGGACAGCCAGACAAGCCCCTTGCGGCCTTCGCGGCGTGCCACGAAAATCCACAATGCACTGGCCAGCAACAAGCTCGCGGACATGATCACGCTGGCGATGGTGTGCAGGTTCTGCTGCATCGACGGGTATTCCAGCGAACAGCCGTTATCACAGGAAAAGTAGCCGGCAGCCAGGCTGGCAAGACCGTGCACAATGACCAGCGAAGCGCTCAGACGCGCCAGCCGCAGATGGGCATGACGCATGTACAGGCCAATGCCGAACGCGATCAACAACACACCCAGCGGGAAGTGAGCGAGCCAGGGCCAGAGCGCGTGGGTGGGCGCATCGATGGCGCCCAGCAAGCCCATGGCCTGATTGACATGGCTGTACCCCGGATACAGGCTGCCGGCCACGATAAGCGCGATGGCCAGCCAAAGGGGCGTGATCAGGCCGGCCAGATAGAGTGGATTGCGAATCGGCTGCTGCACAGCGCATCTCCGTCATAAAAAAGAGGCCCGGACCTTACTACAGCGTCGGTGCCGTCACGAAGCAATTTTTCCCGCGATCGGGTAAACCGGACGCTTTGGTAATAGCAGGACACATTTGCGTGGAATTCATCGAATTACTGCCCCAGGCAAGACCGCTGCTGGACAAGTTCTACAAGCTGCAACGAAGTCGCATGCGCAGTGTGGGGAATGCGCGCTGGTGGGTGGCACGCGACAGCGAGATCATCGCGGCGGCGAACTTCATGCCGATATCCGGCGGTCATTGGCTGACCGGGCTTCACGTGGCAATCGCGCATCGCAACAAGGGCTACGGCCGAGGTCTGCTCAATGGGGCTCAAGCCTCGCTGGGTGGACCGGTATGGTTGTTCTGCGCACCTGAGCTGCACGATTACTATCGACGAGCTGGCTTGGAGGAGGCTGTCACGCTGCCATCCGAGTTGGCCCAACGCCTGGAACGCTACAGGGCCAGCAAGGACTTGCTGGCCCTGGTGAGGGCCGAGGCGGCCACCGCCTGACAGCGTCGACTCAGGGTTGCGGGCGAGGAACCACTGTGGACGGTGTGGCAGGTTCCGGGCGCAAGTCCTTTTCACCACTGGGCTGGGTGGCCGTCTGGTCCACCGCCGGAGCCTGTTCATCCGGGTCCTTGGCGCCCTTGTCCTTGCCCTCGGCCGACATGTGTTCGATCACCGCATTCATCTCAGCGCCCAGCAACAGCACGGCCGAAGAGATATAGAAATACAGGAGCAACACGATGATCGCGCCGATGCTGCCGTACATGGCGTTGTAGTCAGCGAAGGTCTTCACGTAATAGGCAAAGCCCAGCGAGGCGACGATCCAGACCACCACCGCGAGCATCGAGCCTGGCGTGATGAAACGGAATTCCTGCTTCACGTCAGGCATCACGTAGTAGATCACTGCCACGGCGATCATCAGCAGGATAACGATCAGCGGCCAGCGCAGGATAGTCCACAGGGTGACGATGAAGTCTTCCATGCCGATCTGCCCGGCCAGCCACTGCATGACCTGCGGACCGGTGACCATCAGGGCCGCCACGCACAACAGCATGCCGGCCAAGCCGATGGTGTAGAAAATCGAGAGCGGAATGCGCTTCCAGGCCGGACGCTCCTCGACCACATCGTAGGCGGCGTTCATGGCGCTCATGGTCAGGCGCACACCTGCCGAGGCGGTCCACAGCGCAACCACGATACCGATGGAAAGCAAGCCGCCCTTGGACTGCTGCAACTGGTCGATGACCGGATTGACCTGTTCCAGCGCCTGGGGCGGCAGGACCAGATCGGCTTGCAGGCGCATCCAGGTGAAGAAATCGGGTAAATGCAGGAAACCGATCAGGGCGATCAGGAACAGCAGAAAGGGGAACAGGGAAAACAGCATCTGGTAAGCCAGCGCCGAAGCATAGGTCGGCATTTCGTCGTCGACGAATTCCTTGACTGTGCGAACCATGACCTTCATGAAAGGCAGGTTATGCATGTGGGGAAATAACATAGCGTCTCCTTGCGCCACTCAACCTTCGAATACGCCGCCTGGGTGGGTGCAGAACATGATTGGATCAGGCAACTGCAGCAAGGCGTGTTGCGGCCCGGCAGCTCAGAGCCGGCTTTCTACCGCAAAGCCGCAGGAAAAACGACAGTCAGAGTATGTACGTCCGTGTCTGCCCAATAGCACAACGGCCATCGATAGATGACCGTTGGTAAACCTCATTCAAGCAGAGAACACTCTACTTCAGGGTTTTTTCACAGTGTCTTTGACGGCGTTTTTCACGTCGCCTTCGACTTGCTGTGCTTCGCCTTTCTTCTCTTGAACTGCGCCTTTAACCTGCAGTTCTTCGTTACCGGTGACCTTGCCGACGCCTTGCTTGATGTTACCAACGGCTTCGTTGGCCACGCCTTTGATCTTGTCTGAAGTGCCGCTCATGATAAGTCTCCTGGTCATTTAGGAATGTCTTGTCTCGACACAAGAATTGACCGACGTCGGGTCGCCAGAGTTTCAAATTATTTTGCGCGGCAAAAGACGCCGCGGTCATCTGGCAGACACCGGCGGTTGGTCGGAGCTTTATGTTCCAGCGATTTGCCCGCAGAATGCCGGTCGGATTCGGTCAGTGCCGAAGCGTCATACCAGTAGGAATTTTCATGAAACTCGACAAACCCCAAGCCATCGCCCGTCGCAACAAGGAACTGGGTGGCGCGGTGCTCGGCGTCAACAACTGCCATTTCGCCTTGCTGGACCCAAAGCGCAACATCTGGTGGTTCGACATTCCGGTGGCCCGCCTGCAGATCGGCCAGTACGAATGGATTCACCTGCTGCTGCACACCCCTGCCAGCGATCAGCTGCTGCACGTGAAAGTGACGACCGCCTTCCTGCGCGAGCACATCGAAGGCCTGGTGGTGCGCAACGCCGGCAAGCGCAAGTCGACCGTCAGCCTGGAGCTGAGCGCCGACAAGGATTCGTTTCTCAAGGACGTACGCCCCGCTGGCAGCGGCGTCGGCTTCGCGCCGTTCCTGCAGCCCTGACAGCGGGCTGCGCAACGGGCATCAGACCAGTTCGATGCGGTCGGCGTGGATGACGATCTGGCCGTCCTTGTAGAGGGCGCCGATGGCTTTCTTGAAGTTGCCCTTGCTGACGCCGAACAGGTCGCTGATCAGTTGCGGATCGCTCTTGTCGCTGACCGGCAGCGTGCCCTGGTTGGCGCGCAGCTTGTCGAGGATCTGGGCGTTCAGGCTGCTGGCCAGCTGGGCACCGACCGGCTGCAGGCTCAGGGCGATCTTGCCGTCGCTGCGCAGTTCCTTGATGTAGCCCTTCTCCTGCTTGCCCGAGCGCAGGAACTTGAACACTTCGTTCTTGTGGATCAAGCCCCAGTGGGCGTTGTTGATGATGGCCTTGAAACCCATGTCGGTTTCTTCGACCACCAGCAGATCGACTTCCTGACCCACCTGATAGGCCGGCGGCACTTTGTCCAGATAGCGGTCCAGGCGCGCGGTGGCGGTGATGCGGCGGGTGCGCTTGTCCAGGTACACGTGCACGACGCAGTACTCGCCGGCTTTCATCTGGCGTTTTTCTTCGGAAAACGGCAGGAGCAGGTCCTTGGGCAGGCCCCAGTCGAGGAAGACCCCGATGCTGTTGATTTCAACGACCTTGAGACTGGCGAACTCGCCGACCTGCACCTTGGGCTTTTCGGTGGTGGCCAGCAGCTTGTCTTCGCTGTCCAGGTACACGAAGACGTTCAGCCAGTCTTCGTCTTCGCTGGGAATATCCTTGGGGATGTAGCGGTTGGGCAGCAGGATCTCGCCGTCCGCGCCGCCATCCAGGTACAGACCGAAGTCTGTGTGTTTAACCACTTGCAATGCGTTGTAGCGCCCGACTAAAGCCATTTCGAATATTCCTCGTCACCTGGCTGGGCATTCTACCCGAGAACCCTTCGGCTCGCTGCGCAAGGCGTCCGATGCGCCGTTGGCGCCGAGGTAGTTGGTGCGCCAGATCCTTGATTTCAAAGGGCTGCGGCGGCATCGATCGGCACCACTGGTCCGTGCGGTCAGCCGGGAATGGATAAATCATGTACAATGCCTGGCCATATTAATTTTTGACAGGTTAATGGCAGCCATGCGCGTTAAAGCATCCAACAGCAAAGTCAAGCCCGCCCCCGCCGTTGAAACCAGCGAATCGATCAACGAACAGATCGCCGCGTTTCTCAAGTCCGGTGGCGAGATCCAGCAGATTGCCAAGGGCGTGAGCGGCCAGACCTTCACCCCGTCCAAGCACATCAGCCTAGGCAAGAAGTAAGTTTGCAGCCCGGCCGCCGCGCCGGGCAAAACTTCCGCATCCTGTTTCTCCCCGCATCACCCTTGTCCCCTCGAATCGACGAATGGCAGCCTCGCATCGCCCCTGAGCGGTATGCTTGCAGCCTTCTAGATCGGGCCGTCCAGGCTTACTGGAGGTAGGCATGCTCAGACCCAGCTGGTTATTGATAGCCGGACTTGCGGTCCACCCTTCTCTCTACGCCCAGGTCATCCAGCGTGACATCGGCGATTTCAACCTCAAGCTCGGCACCACACCGTCGCGCAGCATGGCTGCGGGCCTGGTCCAGCCCAGTACCGGCAGTTCGTTCCACGGCGGACTGGATCTGACCCACGACAGTGGGGTGTATTTCGGCCAGTGGTCGCCCAACATGGGGTTGGCCTCTTCCAGCAATCTGGAAGTCGACTCCTACCTGGGCTACAAGCATCCGTTCGACAACTCCCTGGGTTATGAAGTCGGCGTGATCCAGTACAGTTATCCGGAAGTGGATGCGCCCTCCACCCATGCGCTCTATGCCGGTCTGCGGGTGCTGGACCGGCGCTTCGGTGCCGCCTTCAACAATACGCCCGACGGCCAGAACAGCACGCTGTTCGCCGACCTCGGTGGCCTGCCGCTGCTGGATGTGGGCTTTACCATGAAAGTCAGCAACCATCAGCTCTCGACTCCCTTCACCATCGGCGAAGGGCAGGAAGTGCGCGCGTTCAATGACTGGTCGCTGCAGATGTCACGGCCCATCGGCAGTTTCGATCTGGATTTCATCTACAGCGGTTCGGACCTGAGCGGGGCCAATTGCGCCGCTTACTCCGGTCAGAATGGCCAGTGCGACAGCATGTTCATGCTCAAGGCCCAGCACGCGTTTTTCTGACCTCGGGTTTTTCTACATCGTGCTGAACCGCACGCACCGGCATGGCTCTATAACCACAACAACGCCATCGCACGGACCGCCGCCATGAATCTTCTTTCTCGTCGCCTGTTGCACTGCTGGATGCTGCTGGGCCTGTGTCTGGTGTTCGGCGGCTGCACGCGGGTGGATCTGGCCTACCGCAATCTGGATGTGATCATTCCCTGGTCGATGAACGACTACCTGGACATGAATCGCGAGCAGAAGAGCTGGTTCGACGAGCGCCTCAAGGAGCACCTGCGCTGGCACTGCACCACGCAACTGGCCGACAACCTGCAGTGGCTGGACAAGGTCCAGCGCATGGTCGTCGAGCAACAGGTGACGGCGCCGGCGTTGCGCGAACGCACGGCCGAGGCGAAGCAGGCGATCTCGGCGATTGCCGTGCAGGTGACGCCGTCGGCGGTGGAACTGCTGCAGGGCCTGGATGACAATCAGGTCCGCGCGTTGCAGCAGTCGTTGAGCGACGACCTGGCCAAGCGCCGCAAGGAATACGTGGAGCCGCCGTTGCAGACGCAGATCGACGAGCGCGCCAAACGCATGAACAAGCGTCTCACCCCGTGGTTCGGCAACCTCACCGATGCGCAGCAGCAACGGGTGCAGGCCTGGTCGCAAAGCTTGGGCGCGCAGAACCGGGAATGGATCGACAACCGCGAGCATTGGCAGAACCAGTTGCTGGCCGCCCTGCAGCAACGTCAATCCGCCGAATTCCCGGCACGGATCGCGCAATTGCTGCAGCAGCGTGAAACGGTATGGACCCCGCAATATAAAGTTGCCTATGCACGCACCGAGCAGGCGGCCATCGACCTGATGGTGGGGCTGGCCGCCGACAGTACACCGGAACAGCGCACGCGCATCGAGCGCAAGCTGGGTGAGCTGCGCGAGGACTTTGCCAACCTCAAGTGCCTGAAGAACGCCTAGTTCGGCGCTTCAGGCCCACCCCTCCAGGCGCATCGTCGCCCTGACCAGACGCTGCTCCTCTCCTTCGATCTCGCGCAGATTCGCGCAAATACTTTCGATGTGCGCGACGGCTGCCTTGCGCGCCTGCTCGGGCTGACGGTTGATCACGGCGGTGTAGAGCCTGGCGTGCTGCTTGTCGATCTGTTGTTTCTGCGGCTGGCGGTGGTACAGGTTGTTCACGCAGGCGAACACCGAGTTGAGTAGCAGGTCGGTCAGCGAGCGCAGGGTCTGCACCAGCACCGGATTGTGCGAGGCATCGCAGATGGCCAAGTGAAAGGCATGGTCCAGGTGGGCGTGCCGTGTGGCGTCCAGCGGCTGGTCGTGGGCCGCCAACAGCGCCTGATAGCTGCGTTCGATCAGCACGAAATCGGCCTGGGTACCGCGCAGCGCAGCCAGCCGGGCCGACTCGCCTTCGAGCAGCGAGCGCACTTCGAACAGATCGTAAAGCGTTCGCGGCTGGGAGCTGAACAGGTGCATCAAGGGCGTGGCATCGTTGGCCGGCGACAAGGACGCTACGAACGAACCGCGGCCCTGCTCGGTGGCGATGATGCCGCGGGCGCGCAACAGCTTGAGGCCTTCGCGCAGTGCATTGCGCGACACCCCGAGCTTTTCCACCAGGCGCCGCTCCGATGGCAAAGACTGGCCAGTCTTGAGAACGCCGTCGACGATAAGCCGTTCGATGCGCTCGCACACGACATCGGCAATCTGAGGTTTGTTGTGCATGTCATGCCTGCTGGTAGGACCATTGCCCGGGATTCCCCGGGAACTGTCGGCGAGACCCTGAAAATAAGCCAGTAGAGGCACCGAGAGAAGCCCTACGGCGAAAAGAACTGGTCCTACCAGTGGTTCCGGACGTAGACAGGCATGTGGTTTGCGACCACTGTTGAGCGCATAAGAACGACAAGCCGGTGACCTACGCCCATGAACATCCTCTACGACGAACGCATCGACGGCGTCCTGCCCAAGGTGGACAAAACCGCTCTGGTGCAGGCATTGCACGCACAACTCCCCGACCTGACCGTGCTGCACCGTGCCGAAGACCTGCGCCCCTACGAGTGCGACGGCCTGAGCGCCTATCGCAGCGTACCGCTGCTGGTGGTATTGCCCGAGCGGCTCGAACAGGTGGAGGTGTTGCTCAAGCTGTGTCACGAGCGAAAGGTACCGGTGGTTGCACGCGGTGCAGGCACCGGGCTGTCCGGGGGGGCGTTGCCGCTTGAACAAGGTGTGCTGCTGGTCATGGCGCGCTTCAAGCAGATTCTCGACATCGATCCGGTCGCGCGTTCGGCACGGGTGCAGCCGGGTGTGCGCAACCTGGCGATCTCCCAGGCGGCGGCACCGTATGGTCTGTACTACGCCCCGGATCCTTCGTCACAGATCGCCTGTTCGATCGGCGGCAACGTCGCGGAAAACGCTGGCGGTGTGCACTGCCTCAAATACGGTTTGACCGTGCACAACCTGCTCAAGGTGCAGATGCTCACCATCGAGGGTGAGCGCCTGACCTTGGGCAGCGATGCGCTCGACTCGCCTGGCTTCGACCTGCTGGCCCTGTTCACCGGCTCGGAGGGCATGCTGGGCATCATCACCGAGGTTACCGTCAAGCTGTTGCCCAAGCCGCAGGTGGCCAAGGTGTTGCTGGCCAGTTTCGACTCGGTGGAAAAAGCCGGCGCGGCGGTCGCCGATATCATCGCGGCAGGGATCATTCCCGGTGGTCTGGAAATGATGGACAACCTGGCCATTCGCGCCGCCGAGGACTTCATTCATGCGGGCTACCCGGTGGACGCCGAGGCGATTCTGCTGTGCGAACTCGATGGCGTGGAAGCCGATGTGCACGACGATTGCCAGCGCGTCTACCAGGTGTTGACCGAGGCCGGTGCGACCGAGGTACGCCAGGCCCGGGACGAAGCTGAGCGCCTGCGCTTCTGGGCCGGCCGCAAGAACGCGTTCCCGGCGGTCGGTCGGCTCTCGCCCGATTACTACTGCATGGACGGCACCATACCGCGCCGCGCCCTGCCGGGCGTGCTCAAGGGCATCACCGAACTGTCCGAGCAGTACGATCTGCGCGTGGCCAACGTATTTCATGCCGGGGACGGCAACATGCATCCGCTGATCCTGTTCGATGCCAACCAGCCGGGCGAACTCGAACGCGCCGAGGCCCTGGGTGGGAAGATCCTGGAACTGTGCGTGGCGGTGGGTGGCAGTATCACCGGCGAACACGGCGTGGGCCGCGAGAAGATCAACCAGATGTGTGCGCAGTTCAACAGTGACGAGCTCACCCTGTTCCATGCCGTGAAAGCCGCGTTCGACCCCGATCGCCTGCTCAACCCCGGCAAGAACATTCCGACCCTGCAGCGCTGCGCCGAATTCGGCGCCATGCATATCCACCATGGGCAACTGCCATTCCCCGAGCTGGAGCGCTTCTGATGGCCGACCGCGATTTCGACGCCAGCGAGCAGCTGCTGGATCAGGTGCGACAGGCCCTGGCCGATGACCGTCCGCTGTGCATTCAGGGCAGTGACAGCAAGGCCTTCCTGGGCCGCATCGGTGCCGGTGAGCGGCTCGATACCCGAGTGCATTGCGGCATCGTCAGCTACGACCCCACGGAGCTGGTGATCACCGCGCGTGCCGGTACGCCTTTGCAGACCCTGCGGGCCGCCGTCGAGCAGGCGGGACAGATGCTGCCGTTCGAGCCACCGGCCTATGGCGAGCAGGCCACCCTGGGCGGCACGGTCGCCGCGGGACTGTCCGGGCCGCGACGGCCCTGGGCCGGTTCGGCCCGCGACTACGTGCTGGGCACGCGGGTGATCACCGGGCAGGGCAAGCACTTGCGTTTTGGCGGTGAGGTGATGAAGAACGTCGCCGGTTATGACCTGTCGCGACTGTTGACCGGCAGTTTCGGCACCCTGGGTGTGCTGACTGAAGTGTCGCTCAAAGTGCTGCCCAAGCCGCGCGCCTGTTTCAGCATCAAGTTGGACTGCAATGCGGAGCGCGCCTTGCTCAAGCTCGCCGAGTGGGGTCAGCAGCCGATGCCGATCAGTGCCGCGTGCCACAGCGATGAGGCGCTTTACCTGCGCCTGGAAGGCGGCGAGGGATCGGTGGCTGCTGCCCATGAACGCATCGGCGGCGAGCCCATCGACTCGGCGTTCTGGGATGACCTGAACGAGCATCGCCTGCCCTTCTTCGCCCAGCCCGAAGCGCTCTGGCGCCTGTCGTTGCCCAACAATACCGGCATCCTCGACCTGCCCGGCGAGCAATTGATCGACTGGGGCGGCGCTCAGCGCTGGCTGAAATCCAGCGCCAGCGCCGCGTCGATCCGGCAAGTGGTCGAGGCGGTCGGAGGGCATGTCACCTGCTATACCGCAGGGACCACCCCCGAACCGTTCCAGCCCCTGCCCGACTTGCTGCTGCGCTATCACCGCCAGCTCAAGACGCAGCTGGACCCGCAAGGCATCTTCAACCCCGGCCGCCTCTACGCGCAGCTGTGAAACAGGAGTCCTGAACCATGCAGACCCAACTGAGTGATCAGGCCCGTTTGCTGCCACGCGCCGAGGAAGCCGAACGCATTCTGCGCAGTTGCGTGCACTGTGGCTTCTGCAATGCAACCTGCCCCACCTATCAATTGCTGGGTGACGAGCTGGACGGGCCGCGCGGACGCATCTACCTGATCAAGCAAGTGCTCGAAGGCCACGAGGTGACGGCGCACACGCAGCAGCATCTGGATCGCTGCCTGAGCTGCCGCAACTGCGAATCCACCTGCCCCTCGGGTGTGGACTACCACAACCTGCTGGACATCGGTCGCGCAGTGGTGGACCAGGCGGTGCCGCGGCCTGTGGAACAACGCTGGCTGCGCGGCGGTCTGCGTGCACTGGCCCCCCACCCGAGCGCATTCAAGGCGTTGATCCAGCTGGGCCAGACCTTTCGCCCATTGCTACCGCAACGCCTCAAGGACAAGCTGCCGCGTCAGGTCCACGCGGCCGTGGCCCGCCCTGCCACGCAACACGCACGTCGCGTGCTGATGCTCGAAGGTTGCGTACAGCCGGGGCTGTCGCCCAATACCAATGCCGCCGCCGCGCGCGTGCTGGACCGGCTGGGCATCAGCGTCACGGCGGTTCGTCAGGCCGGCTGCTGCGGTGCGGTGGACTACCACCTGGATGATCAAGCGCGCGGCCTGCAGCGAGCGCGGCACAACATCGACGCCTGGTGGCCGGCCATCGAAGCAGGCGCCGAAGCCATCGTGCAGACTGCCAGCGGCTGCGGCGCTTTCATCAAGGATTACGGGCACCTGCTGGAACAGGATCCGGCCTACGCGACCAAGGCCCAGACAGTCAGCCGGCTGGCCAAGGACCTGGTCGAGGTGTTGCGCGACGAGCCGGTGGAGCAATTGGCCGTCCACACCGACCTGCGCATGGCCTTCCACTGCCCATGCACCTTGCAGCACGCGCAGAAGCTGGGTGGCGTGACCGAACAGCTATTGCGACGCTTGGGCTTTCATTTGACCGATGTGCCGGACGGCCACCTGTGCTGCGGTTCGGCCGGCACCTATTCGGTGACCCAGCCGGTGTTGTCGCGGCAACTACGCGACAACCGCCTGAACGCCTTGGAAAGCGGTGCGCCGCAAGTGATCGCCACCGCCAACATCGGTTGCCAGAACCATCTGGACGGTGCCGCACGCACCCCGGTGCGGCACTGGATCGAACTGGTGGAACAGGCCATGGCCGATTGACACCCACCTTTGACACATTGCTATTTGAACCCCTCGACAACAGCACTGGAGAAGCACATGCAAAGCAAAGCGATTCTTGGCCAGGAAGACGTCACCCGCATCCTCGCCGCTGCCCGCGCCGAAGCGCAGAAGAACAACTGGGCGGTGGGCATTGCCGTGGTCGACGACGGCGGTCACCTGCTGGCGTTCGAACGGCTGGACGGCGCCGCCGCCAGCACGGCCTACATCGCACCGGGCAAGGCACGCACTTCGGCGTTGGGGCGCAAGGAATCGGTGGTGTTCGAAGAGATGGTCAACAACGGGCGGACCGCGTTCCTGTCCGGTAATCTGATGACGTGTCTGGAAGGCGCCGTGCCGCTGATCCACGAAGGCCAGGTCATCGGCGCGGTCGGCGTTTCCGGGGTCAAGCCCGCTGAAGATGCCCAGATCGCCAAGGCCGGCGCTGCCGCCCTGGCCTGAATTCCTTCCCCGTATCCAAGGAGACCGCAATGAAGCACCGCATGAGAGCCCAGCGTCTGCAAGTCGACGCCACCCTGTACGATTTCATCGAGAACGAAGTGCTACCTGGCAGCGGGTTGGAATCCGAAGCGTTCTGGACCGGTTTCGACGCTCTGGTTCACGAGTTTGCACCGCAGAACCGCTTGTTGCTGGCCGAACGCGACCGCTTGCAGACCGAACTGGACAAGTGGCACCGTGCGCACCCCGGACCGATTCAGGATCCGGCCGCCTACCGCAGCTTCCTGCACACCATCGGCTACCTGGTGCCCCAGCCCGACCGCGTGGAAATCAGCACCCGCGATGTCGATGACGAAATCGCCCTGGTGGCCGGTCCGCAGTTGGTGGTGCCGTCGACCAATGCTCGCTACGCTCTGAACGCCGCCAATGCCCGCTGGGGCTCCTTGTACGACGCGCTGTATGGCACCGACGCCATTCCGGAAAGCGACGGCGCGGCCAAGGGCCAGGGCTACAATCAGGTTCGCGGCGACCGCGTGATCGCCTTCGCCCGCGACCTGCTCGACCAGAGCACTCCGCTGGCCAAGGGTTCGCACCGCGACGCCAACGGCTATCGCATCGAAGCAGGTCAGTTGCAGGTGAGCCTGGCCGATGGCAGCGTGACCGGGCTGGCCGATCCGAGCCAATTCGTCGGCTTCCAGGGCGACGCCCAGCAGCCGGTTGCCGTGTTGCTCAAACACCACGGCCTGCACATCGAGATTCAGATCGACCCCACCTCGCCCATTGGGCGTACCGATGCAGCGGGTGTGAAGGACCTGCTGCTCGAGGCGGCCCTGTCGACTATCATCGACTGCGAAGACTCGGTAGCGGCGGTGGATGCCAGTGACAAGGTGGCGATCTACCGCAACTGGCTGGGCCTGATGCGTGGCGATCTCACCGAGGAATTGGAGAAAGGCGGCCAGCGCATCACCCGCCGCCTCAATCCGGATCGCCAGTACCACACGCCAACAAGCGGCGAGTTGACCCTGCATGGCCGTTCGCTGCTGTTGATCCGCAACGTCGGCCACCTGATGACCAATCCGGCGATCCTCGACGATGAAGGCCGGGAGATCCCCGAGGGCATTCTCGACGGCGTAATCACCAGCCTGATCGGGCTGTATGACCTGGAACGTCGAAGCAACTCCCGCACGGGCAGCCTGTACATCGTCAAGCCGAAGATGCATGGCCCGGCCGAGGTGGCCTTCGCGGACAAGTTGTTCGCCGCCATCGAGGACCTGCTCAACCTTTCGCGCAATACCCTGAAGATCGGCATCATGGACGAGGAACGCCGCACTTCGGTGAACCTGGCGGCCTGTATCGGCGCTGCATCGACCCGCGTGGCGTTCATCAACACCGGCTTCCTCGACCGCACCGGCGATGAGATCCACAGCGCCATGCAGGCCGGCCCGATGATGCGCAAGGGCGACATGAAAGGCAGCGCCTGGATTGCGGCGTACGAACGCAACAACATGCTCACCGGCCTGGCCTGCGGCCTGCGCGGCAAGGCGCAGATCGGCAAGGGCATGTGGGCCATGCCCGACCTGATGGCCGACATGCTGGTGCAGAAGATCGGTCATCCCAAAGCCGGTGCCAATACTGCCTGGGTCCCCTCGCCCACCGCAGCCACTTTGCATGCGCTGCATTACCACCAGGTCAATGTCAGCGAAGTGCAGCAGACGTTGGAGCAGATCGACGCCAAGGCCGAGCACGATGCGCTGCTGGACAACCTGTTGACCATCCCGGTGGTGGCCAATGCACAGTGGAGCGCCGAGGAGATCCGTCAGGAACTGGACAACAATGCCCAGGGCTTGCTGGGCTACGTGGTGCGCTGGGTGGAACAGGGCATCGGTTGCTCCAAGGTACCGGACATTCACGACGTCGGGCTGATGGAAGACCGCGCGACCCTGCGCATCTCCAGCCAGCACATGGCCAACTGGCTGACCCACGGGGTGGTCAGCCGCGAGCAGATCGTCGAAACCCTGGAGCGCATGGCCCGCGTGGTGGATCAGCAGAATGCCGGGGATCCGTCGTACCGCCCGATGGCGGCCGACTTCCAGAACTCGGTGGCGTTCACGGCCGCCAGTGCGCTGGTCTTCCAGGGCTGTGAGCAACCCAGCGGCTACACCGAGCCGTTGCTGCACCGGTTCCGCTTGGCGTTCAAGAACGCTCAGGCGTGACACCGGCCGGACGGGGTCGGCGCCCGCCGCCCCCGTCCGGTGCTGCTGCACGGTTATCGAGCTTGCTGTAAGATCGCGTTCCGAATGAGAATCATCCGCGAACGCAGCCATCATGAATCCTTCCCCTCCTCGTCTGCTGGTGGTCGATGACCACCGCAAGATCCGTGAGCCGCTGGCCATCTACCTGCGCCGTTTCGGTTTCGACGTCCGCACCACCGAGGACGCGGCGGGCATGTGGGCGCTGCTCAAGCATGACGTGTTCGACGTGCTGATTCTCGACGTCATGCTGCCCGATGGCGATGGATTCGAGCTGTGTCGCGCGCTGGCGCACAAGTCGGCGGCCGCGGTGATTCTGCTGACCGCACGCGACGCCTGCGCCGACCGTGTCCAGGGGCTGGATGCCGGTGCCGACGACTACGTGATCAAGCCGTTCGAACCGCGCGAACTGGTGGCGCGCATCCACAGCGTACTGCGCAGGCGCGGCACGCCCGGCGAAGCCACGTCAGTGCTGCCCGCCCCCTTGCGTCGTTTCGAGTTCGCCGACCTGAGCTTTCGCAGCGGCTGCAACACGCTGACCCGTTCCGACCAGAGCCAGGTGCGTCTGAGCACCGTGGAAGGCCGCTTGCTGGAAGTGTTTCTCGAGCACCCCAATACCGTACTGGGTCGTGAGCGCTTGATCGAGCTGACCTCGCGGCCGGGCAGCGATCTGTTCGATCGCGCCATTGATCGGCAGATCAGCCGTCTGCGCCGCAAGCTGGCCGACAGCGCCTTGCAGCCGATGCTGTTGCAGACCGTGTGGGGTGGTGGCTACCGCCTGGCGGCGAACGTCGTTCAGTACCCGGCATGAAGGGGCTGCGCCGGGCCTGGCCACGGACCATGACCCGGCAATTGGGTGTGCTGTTGCTGCTGGCGCTGCTGGCGTCCAACCTCATCGCGATGCTGTTGCTGCAGCGCACCGGATCGCTGGTACACCCGCTGTCACGCACCTTGGTGGTCGAGCGTCTGGCCACGGCCTATCAAGCGGCGCGCGATCTGCCGGCGGCCGACGCCCGGCGCCTGCTCGACGCCATGGGCACTGCCGACGCGCGCTTCTGGGTCGCTTCCACGGCTGAGGTCAAGCCGTTTGCCATGCACACCGAAGAACGCAGGCTGGCTGCCGCTGTGCGCCAGCGACTGGGGTTGCCCGCTGACGTGGCGATCATCCTGCAACTGGAACGCAGCAGCGGCGGGCCGGCCCGCGAGCACCTGTTCAAACGCGCCGGTTGGCAGGCCCTGCGCCTGCGCAGCTCGATGAGCCTGCCCGACGGCACCCAGCTCAACGCCAAGCAGGCACCTGCCGGTGCCTATGAATGGGGCCGACTGCTGGCCTACAGCGTGCCGGTCAGTACCATCCCGGTGCTGCTGATCGTGATTTTTTTCATGCGCCGCGTCGTCGCGCCGGTCAAACGTCTGGCCCTGGCCACCGAGCGCGTCAGCCGGGGCGAATGGATCGCCCCGCTGCCGTTGTCGGGCCCGCGCGAGGCACAGGAACTGACCCTGGCGTTCAATGTGATGCAGGAGCGTATCGCCCGCCATGTCGAGGGCCGCACGCGCATGCTGGCCGCGCTGAGCCACGACCTCAATACGCCCATCACCGAGCTGCGTTTGCAGGTGGAGTTGCTCGAAGACCCCGAGCTGCGCCAGGACATGCTCGACAGCCTCGACGAGTTGCGCGCCATGGTCAGCGAAACCCTGGACTTCGTGCGCGGCGATGCGGTGCAGGAGGCCACCGTCGAGGTTTCGCTGAGTGACTTGCTGAGCGATCTCGCTCGACGCTACCAGACCCTGGGTACACCTATCGACTGGCAAGCCTCACCGCTGGTGGCCTGCCGTTGTCGACCGCTGGCCCTCAAGCGTGCGCTGACCAACCTGATCGACAATGCCTTGCGCCATGGCGGTGATGCGCAGGTACGCCTGTACCGGGAAGCGTCAGGCGGGCTGTGCATCGAGATTCGCGATCACGGACCGGGGATCGACGCCGCCTGGCTGCAACAGGTGTTCGAGCCCTTCGTGCAGCTGGGCAAGGGCGGCGCCGACCCCAGCCACGGTGGCGGCCTGGGCATGGGGCTGGCGATCGCCCGCGCCTGCGTGCAGGCCCATGGCGGCGAGCTGGTGCTGGAAAACCGGACACCGGGGCTGGCGGCCCTGGTGCGGCTGCCGGGCTGATCCTTCCGGTAGACCCTTGGCGTGTCAGAAGCGCAGCGTGGTGCCCATCCAGAACGTGCGACCGTAGTTGACCGTGCCGTAGGTGTCGTCATCCAGACGTTTGTCGGCCAGGTTGTACACCGCCGCCTTGAGGGTGATGTCGCGAGTCAGCTCGTACGAGCCACCGATGTCGGCCGTGGTGTAGGCCGGGGCCGGTTCGCCACTCAGGGTGGTGCCGTATTCCTGGCCATAGTAGTTGACCGAAGCCCACGCCTGGGCGCGGTCGGACAGGGTCCAGTCGGCACTGACGTTGGCCTTGTGCTCGGGTGTCAGCGACAGCGGTGCGCCTGCGTTGCTGCCGCTCTTCTGCTCCGAATCGGTGTAGGTGTAGTTGCCCTTCACGGCAAAGGCACGAGTGATGTCCCAGCGGCCGTTGACCTCGGCACCGGTGATCGTCGCTTCATCGACGTTGATGCGGTCCTGGACGATGTAGCCGTTCCAGCGGCGGGCCGTGTTTTCCGTGGACAGTTTGTCCTTGAACACGTTGTGGAACACGGTGGCGCCGGCCGACAGGTTATTGCGGTTGGACCACAGCGCCGACAGTTCGTAGTTGGTGCTGGTTTCCGGTTTCAGGTCCGGGTTGCCCAGGTTCACGTAGGTGTTGCGGCGGATGGTGGCGTAACCGGGCACCACGGCGCGAATCTCCGGGGCCTTGAAGCCACGTGCCACGCCGCCCTTGAAGGTCCAGTCCGGTGTGGCACGCCAGACGCCATAGAGACGCGGGCTGACGTGGGTGCCGTATTGCTCGTGCTCGTCGACGCGGGCGCCGGTGGTCAAGGCGAAATCGTCGGTCACCGACCATTCGTTTTCGGCGAACAGGGCTTTCTGGGTCACCGAGAACTCGTAGTTGCGCCGGTCCATCAGGCCCTGGTTCCAGTCGTTCAACTGCGCCCGGTTCCATTGCAGGCCGGTGGTGGTGATGTTGTACGCGGTGGGGATGACCAGCTTGGCATCGAACACGGTGTTCTCCACCACCGGTTTGCGCCCCAGGATTTCCGGCTGATTGGCTGCGGCCTTGCCCTCGCGGCTAGCTTTTTCATAGGCCAGGGACACGTCCGACGTCGCCCAGCCCCAGCGCCCCTGGTGAGAGAGCGAGTAGTGGTCGCGGTTGTTTTCCTGCTCGCGGGTGGCCCAGTTGACGCTGGTGCCGTCGCCGTTCTTCAAGCGCGTGGCGCCGCCTTCCAAAAGGATGTCGTGGTCTTCGTTGGGGGTGAAGGCCAGGCGCGCGGTGAGGTCCTTGTGGTCGGCCTTGGTGAAGCCGTTGGTGACCTCCACGTCATCGTCGGCCTGGCGGTCAAGGTAGCGGCCCCAGACCTGCACGCCCAGGTACTTCTCCACCAGCGGACCGTTGAGGTAGAACTGGGTCTGACGAGCATTGCCCTGATCGCTGTGCTGGCGCGCCGCGTAATCGTAGGACACCGAGCCGCCCCACTGGGGAGAGACCTTGCGAGTGATGATGTTGATCACGCCGCCGATGGCGTCCGAGCCGTACAGCGAAGACATCGGGCCGCGGACCACTTCGATGCGTTCGATGGCTTCGGCCGGTGGCACGAAGCTCTGCTCGTAGCCGCGGTTGCCGTTGACACGGGTTTCGCGGCTGCTCTGGCGTTTGCCGTCGACCAGAATCAGGGTGTAGTCCGGTGGCATGCCGCGGATGGAGATGTCGGTCTCGTTGGCGCTGCCGTTGACGATCACACCCTCGATGTTGCGTACGGCATCACCGAGGTCGTTGTAGGATTTTTTGCGCAATTCGTCGCCGGTGATGATGGTGACGGAGGCCGGTGCATCCTCCACGCTTTGCTCGAATCCCGACGCTGTGACCACGACCTCATCAAGGACGGTCGGGGCGGTCAACTCGATCGGCTCGGCTCGAGCCACCCCGGCAGTGGTCAGGGCGATCATCACGGCCAGGGGCCGCAAAGAAAGTGGAGGATGCATGGAACTTCCTTACGATTCGGTTGTAAAAGCGAATCGTATGCATCCTCAGGTGGGGAGGTTGGACAAGGTGTGACAGGGGGTGGAATGCGGGATGTCAGGGTGCCTTTCGCGGGCAGAGCCCGCTCCCACAGGGTAGTGTGGGAGCCCTTGGGATCAACCAAACAACCAGTACCCCAACGCGGTCAGCACAACCACCGCCAGCACCGGGCGCAGGACGCGGTAGGCTTTGGGGTTGGCGCGCTTGAACTGCTTGACCTTGCCGCTGAAGCGATCGCTGAAGGTCTTGCTCCAGGCGTAGGCCTGGTTGATGCCGCCGACGCGCTCGTCGTCCAGGTTCTGCGGCGCGGTGGCGCGACCCAGGAACGCGCTGACGCGCTTGTTGAGGCTCGCCATGAAGCGATTGCTCAGCGGCCGCTCGATGTCACAGAACAGGATGACCCGAGTGTGTTCGGTTTCGTTCTTGACCCAATGCACGTAGGTCTCGTCGAACATCACATCGTCGCCATCGCGCCAGGCGTATTCCTGGCCGTCGACGAAAATGCGGCAGGCATCGGAGTTGGGCGTCGACAGGCCCAGGTGATAGCGCAGCGAGCCGGCGAACGGGTCGCGGTGTGGGTTCAGATGGCTGCCGCCGGGCAGCAGCGCGAACATGGCGCCCTTGACGTTGGGAATGCTGTTGACCAACTCCACGGTGCGGGGGCACAGCGCGTTGGCCGATGGCAGGGATTTGTCGTACCACTTGAGGTAGAAACGCTTCCAGCCTTTCTTGAAGAACGAACCGAAGCCGGCGTCGTTGTTCTTCTCGGCGGCGCGGATGTAACCCTCGTCGAACAGGTGCATGGCTTCGTCACGGATGACCTGCCAGTTGTCCTTGAGCACATCCAGCTCGGGGAATTTGCTGCGGTCCAGATAGGGTTTGGACGGCACGCTGGAAAACAGGTACATCAAGGCGTTATAGGGCGCGAACAGAGCGGAATGGTTGACGAACTGGCGCAGCACCGGCAGACGCGCCTTGCCCCGCAGGTGCACGTAGAGCGTGCTGCCGATGAACAGCAACAGCACGGCAGCCTTGGCGGCGAAGGAAAGGGTCATGGAGCGGATCCTCGAATGGGCAGTGCGCCATGATAAACCCTGGGGGCTCGGCTGGAAATGAAAGGCGCGGGGCAGCGGTCGGCATACAGCCGGTGCAGGCCCGCAGGAGCGGTCATCGGCCGCGAAAAGATCCGCGCGGTGGGTCAGGTGCATCGCGGCGTGATCTTCGCGGCCGCGGACCGCTCCTACGGTGAGGCACGCCGCTGCCGTCAGGCTTGCAGTTCGGTCTCGGTGAACAGGTCGCTGAAGAGCATGCTCGACAGGTAGCGCTCACCCGAATCGGGCAGGATGACCACGATGGTCTTGCCTTGCATTTCCGGCTTCTCCGCCAGCTTGGCGGCGGCTGCCATGGCGGCGCCGCAGGAAATGCCGCAGAGAATGCCTTCCTCCTGCATCAAGCGCCGTGCCATGGCCTTGGCTTCGTCGTCGCTGACCAGCTCGACACGATCCACCAGTGACAGGTCGAGGTTCTTCGGAATGAACCCGGCGCCGATGCCCTGGATCTTGTGTGGCGCGGGAGTGATGTCCTGGCCGGCCATGGCCTGGGTGATGATTGGCGAGGTCAGCGGCTCGACCGCAACGCTGAGGATCGACTTGCCCTGAACCTGCTTGATGTAGCGCGAGATGCCGGTGATGGTCCCGCCGGTCCCCACGCCGGCTACCAGCACATCGACGGCGCCGTCGGTGTCGTTCCAGATTTCCGGGCCGGTGGTCTTCTCATGGATGGCCGGGTTGGCCGGGTTGTCGAACTGCTGCGGCATGAAATACAGCTCGGGGTTGCTGGCAACGATCTCGCCCGCCTTTTCGATGGCACCCTTCATGCCCTTGGCCGGCTCGGTCAGGACCAGTTCGGCACCCAGCGCCTTGAGCACCTTGCGCCGCTCCAGGCTCATGGACGCAGGCATCGTCAGCATCAGCTTGTAGCCGCGCGCGGCGGCCACGAAAGCCAGGCCGATGCCGGTATTGCCCGAGGTGGGCTCGACGATGGTCATGCCCGGCTTGAGCTTGCCCGAGCTTTCCGCGTCCCAGATCATGTTCGCGCCGATGCGGCACTTGACCGAGTAGCCGGGGTTGCGGCCCTCGATCTTGGCCAGCAGGGTCACCCCGCGCGGGCCGATGCGGTTGATCTGCACCAGCGGCGTGTTGCCGATGGAGTGGGCGTTGTCGGCGTAAATGCGGCTCATGGCGAAAAGGTCCTTGTGCTGCAGCAGGAAAAATCCAAGGTTAAGCCCGCGATGGGGGCGAGTCCAGCGAACGGATGAGACTGTGGACAGTCAATGGCTAACCATCGTTCGGGAGATTCTGCCATGAAACGTCGCTACAGCTGGCCGCTCTGGACCTTCACCGGCCTGGTTGTACTGGTGCTCGCCCTGCACATCGCCCTGCCCTACCTGGTGCGCGACTACCTCAACGACAAGCTCGCCGACATGGGCGAATACAAGGGCCGCGTCAGCGACGTCGACCTGGCCTGGTGGCGCGGCGCCTATCAGATCAATGGCCTGCAGATCATCAAGACCAGCGGCAAGGTGCCGGTACCGTTGCTCGATGCGCCGGTGATCGACATCGCCGTGAGCTGGCACGCCCTGTGGTACGACCACGCGGTGGTAGCACGGGTGGAATTCCTGCGCCCGGAGCTTAACTTCGTCGACGGTGGCGCCAACAAACAGGCCACCCAGACCGGTGCCGGCACCGACTGGCGCGACCAGATGAACAAGCTGCTGCCGATCACCTTGAACGAGGTGCGGGTCAACGATGGCAAGATCAGCTTCCGCAATTTCTCGTCCAAACCCCAGGTCAACATCAGCGCCAACCAGGTCAACGCCAGCCTCTACAACCTGACCAATGTGGAAGACCTGGAAGGCAAGCGCGATGCGCGTTTCGAAGGCCATGCCAAGCTGTTCGGCCAGGCCCCGGTGGAAAGCACTGCCACGTTCGATCCGTTCAGCAACTTCGAAGACTTCGAATTTCGGCTGCGCGCCACCGGGATCGAGCTGCGTCGGCTCAATGACTTCTCCGGTGCCTATGGCAAGTTCGATTTCAACGCCGGCACTGGCGATATCGTGATCGAGGCGGATGCCGACAATGCCCGCCTGAGTGGCTACATCAAGCCGTTGCTGCACAACGTCGATGTGTTCAACTGGCAGCAGGACGTGGAAAACAAGGACAAGGGTTTCTTCCGTTCGATCTGGGAGGCGGTGGTCGGTGGGACCGAGACGGTGCTCAAGAACCAGTCGCAGAACCAGTTCGCGACCCGGGTCGAACTCAGCGGTAACGTGCATCGCCAGGACATCAGCCCGCTGCAGGCGTTCTGGCAGATCCTGCGCAACGGCTTCGTGCAGGCTTTCAACGCACGCTATGAACAGGCGCCGCCCAAGCAGGAATGAGGTGGCAGGTCTACTCACACAAGGTCGGATGCAAATGCTGTGGCTGGACTGGCCTCTTCGCGGGCAGGCCTGCTCACACAAGGTCGGATGCAAATGCTGTGGTTGGACTGGCCTCTTCGCGGGCAGAGCCCGCTCCCACAGAGTTTGCACCGCCCCTTGTGGGAGCGGGTCTCTGCCCGCGAAGAGGCCCTATCTGACCCACCACAAACACCTCACCGCGCTATATAGTCGACCACCACATTTGACCACCGAGGACAGCCCCATGAAGTTCGAAGGCACCCCCGCCTACGTTGCCACCGACGACCTCAAGCTGGCGGTCAATGCCGCGATCACCCTGCAGCGGCCCCTGCTGGTCAAGGGCGAGCCAGGGACCGGCAAGACCATGCTGGCCGAGCAGTTGGCCGAGTCCTTCGGTGCGCGGCTGATCACCTGGCACATCAAGTCCACCACCAAGGCCCACCAGGGCCTGTACGAGTACGACGCGGTCAGCCGTCTGCGCGATTCGCAGCTGGGTGTGGACAAGGTCCACGACGTGCGCAACTACCTCAAGAAAGGCAAGCTGTGGGAGGCCTTCGAAGCCGATGAACGGGTCATCCTGCTGATCGATGAAATCGACAAGGCCGACATCGAGTTCCCCAACGACCTGCTGCAGGAACTCGACAAGATGGATTTCTACGTCTACGAGACCGACGAAACCATCAAGGCTCGCCATCGCCCGATCATCATCATTACCTCCAACAACGAAAAAGAGCTGCCCGACGCGTTCCTGCGTCGCTGCTTCTTCCACTACATCGCCTTTCCCGACCGCACGACCCTGCAACGCATCGTCGACGTGCACTACCCCGACATCAAGAAAACCCTGGTGGCCGAAGCCCTGGACGTCTTCTTCGATGTGCGCAAGGTGCCGGGCCTGAAAAAGAAGCCCTCCACCTCCGAGCTGGTCGACTGGCTCAAGCTGTTGATGGCCGACAACATTGGCGAAGCGGTGCTGCGCGAACGCGATCCGACCAAGGCCATTCCGCCGCTGGCTGGTGCCCTGGTCAAGAACGAACAGGATGTGCAGCTTCTCGAACGCTTGGCCTTCATGAGCCGGCGCGGCAACCGCTGATTGCCTCTTTCCGACTGCGAGGGCGTCCGCCATGCTGCTCAACCTGTTGAATGAAATGCGCGCGGCCAAGGTGCCAGTGTCGGTGCGCGAGTTGCTTGACCTGATCAACGCCCTGGAGCAACGGGTGACGTTCGCCGACATGGACGAGTTCTACTTCCTGGCGCGGGCGATCCTGGTCAAGGATGAACGCCACTTCGACAAATTCGACCGGGCGTTTTCGGCCTACTTCAATGGCCTGCAGAACCTCGATCAACACCTTGAAGCGCTGATTCCGGAAGAATGGCTGCGCAAGGAGTTCGAGCGCTCGCTGAGCGCCGAGGAGCGCGCGCAGATCCAGTCCCTGGGCGGGCTGGACAAGCTGATCGAAGCCTTCAAGCAGCGCCTGGAAGAGCAGAAAGGCCGGCACGCCGGCGGCAGCAAGTGGATCGGCACCGGTGGCACCAGCCCGTTCGGTTCGGGTGGCTACAACCCCGAGGGCATCCGCGTGGGCGATGCCGGCGAACGCCAGGGCAAAGCCGTGAAGGTGTGGGACCAGCGCGAATACCGCAACCTGGATGACAGCGTCGAGCTTGGCACGCGCAACATCAAGGTGGCACTGCGCCGACTTCGCCAGTTCGCCCGGCAGGGTGCGGCCGAAGAGCTGGACATCGACGGCACCATCGACCACACCGCACGCGATGGCGGCTTGCTCAACATCCAGCTGCGCCCCGAGCGGCGCAACAACGTCAAGCTGTTGCTGCTGTTCGACATCGGCGGTTCGATGGACGCCCATGTGAAGGTCTGCGAGGAGTTGTTCTCAGCCTGTCGCACCGAGTTCAAGCACCTGGAGTATTTCTACTTTCACAACTGCGTCTACGAAACGGTCTGGAAGGACAACCATCGACGCAACGCCGAGCGCATCAGCACCCACGACCTGCTGCACAAATACGGCGCCGACTTCAAGGTGGTGTTTATTGGCGATGCCGCCATGGCGCCCTATGAAATCACTCACCCGGGCGGCAGTGTCGAGCACTGGAACGAGGAACCGGGGTTGGTGTGGCTGCAGCGTTTCGTGCAGACCTACAGGAAACTCATCTGGATCAACCCCTATCCGCAGAACACCTGGGGTTACACGGCCTCCACACACCTGATTCGGGAGCTGGTGGAAGAGCGCATGTACCCGCTGACCCTGAGCGGGTTGGAAGACGGGATGCGCTATCTGGCCAAGTGACGGGTGATGCGCGCAGGGTCGCGGTCTAGCGTTCGCGACGTACCAGGGGTTCGGCCACGGGTTTGGCGCGGCGACGGCCGAACCACAGGGTCCAGCCGATGAACAGGATGATGCTTTCCACGACCCAGGCCAGCAGCAGCGCGCAGGCGATGCCCCAGGCAATCGCTTCCGGCGCCAGCAGCACCTGGTAGTTGTAGCCGTTGAGGGTTTCCTGGCGCAGTTGCGGATCGGCCTTGGCCAGTACATGCCAGGCTTTTTCATACCAGGGTCCCTGCAACGCCTGCCACTCACGCTCCAACAACTGGTTGCGGGTCAGCAACGCGCCAATGCTGGCGGCATCGCTACGGAACACCGGATCCTCGCTGGCGCGGTAATGCGCCACCAGCGCCTGCAGGTCACCATTGAAGAAACGCTGCGCGGTCTCACTGAAACCGCGCAGGCTTTGCTGCGCCTCGAGGCGATGGGCCTCGACCCGCTGGGCGTAGTCGTTGATCACGCCGGGCACTTGCACACCCACCAGCAAGCCGACGGCAAACAGCACAAGTCGCAGGTAGCTTCGCAGCATGAACATTCTCTCGGTCTAGGGTGGCATTGCCACGGTGCTTCTTGTCGGTCGTTCCAGGCAAACAGGCAGGCTAGGCAGGTTGCGCCTGCCCGGTGGCCACGCATTCACCCTGGCGCCACAGGCCCCAGTTGCCGGGCTCGTAACGGTTCCAGGTTTCGTTCTCGGTCAATGGCTCGGTGGCGATCACCGTCACCACATCGTCAGGCGTGGTTTCGGCCTGGAAATCCACGATCACGTCCACGTCTTTGAGCCGCGCCGGGCCGAAAGGTGCCCGCCGGGTAATGTGCACCAGCTTGGTCGAACAGAAGCAGAACAGCCAGTCGCCGTCGCTGAGCAGGCAGTTGAACACGCCTTGCCCACGGTACTGCTCGCACGCCTGTACGAGGATGGGCAGCAGCCGCTCGAACTCGACTGGCTCGGGAAAGGCGTCACGCACGCGGTTGAGCAGATCGCAGAAGGCCGCTTCGCTGTCGGTGTCGCCCACCGGGCGGTAGAAATCGGCACGCGGGTCGAAACCGGCCAGTTGGCCATTGTGGGCGAAGCACCAGTTGCGCCCCCACAGCTCACGCACGAACGGGTGGGTATTGGCCAGGCAGACCTTGCCGACGTTGGCCTGGCGGATGTGGCCGATGACCACTTCGCTCTTGATCGGATAGCGCTGCACCAACTGCGCCACTTCCGATTCACTGCTGGCGGTCGGGTCCTGGAACAGGCGCAGGCCGCGGCCTTCATAGAAGGCGATGCCCCAGCCGTCGCGGTGCGGCCCGGTACGGCCGCCGCGCTGCATCAGGCCGGTGAAGCTGAAAACGATATCGGTCGGTACGTTGGCACTCATGCCCAGAAGTTCACACATGCACGGTACTCGAGACGATGGGCGTGGATTCAGATGCGCGGTTCGACACGCAGGTTTTCCCGCGGTGGCGGGACGTGGCGCTGTTCGCGATCGTCGACGCGCTGCGCGAGCGCTTCGCCATCGTCATCGTCATCGCGTTGCGCGGCAGCGTCCGCCTGGGCCTGGGCTTGCGCCCGACGGCGCGCCTCGGCCTTGCGCAGGAACGGTAGGCGCACCAGGGCGAAGATCACGTACACGCCAAGGGCGATCACCGCCGCCATGGTCAGATCGGAGATCGCGCCCCAGGCGCTGCCGCCCATCTTGAACAGCAGTTCCAGCGTGCTGATGGCGACGGCCGGGGCCAGCAGGTCGCGGGCCGGGTCGACCACCGTGGGCGTCAGCAACAGCACCACGCCCAGCAGGCGAAGTGGCTCGCGCAGGTAGCGCCACATCCAGCGGGTGATGCGAAACCACACCAGAATGCAGCCCAAGGCGGCGAAGGCGTAGATACCCCAGGCGAGGAAATAGTCGTTCTCGGTCATGGTGTCCGTGGCATGGCAGGCAAATAGGCGCTTATGATAACGGCTTTTCGCCTGCCAGGCGCTCCTGTTGTCGTGCCCACCGGCACGTGCCGTCAACGCCTGCGCCAAGAGAGCCGCTCATGTCCCAGCCAACCGCCGCCCCTATCGCCCATGTCGCTCCCGGCGCCGATCCCTACGCTTGGCTGCAGGTACGCGACCGCGCCGATGTGCTCGACCACCTCAAGGCCGAGAATGCCTGGCAGGAAGCGCAACTCGCCGACCAGGCCGAGCTGCGCGAGCAGTTGTTCGAGGAGATAAAGGGGCGCATTCGCGAAACCGACCTGTCCCTGGCCTCCCCTTGGGGCCCTTGGTTGTACTACACCCGCACCACGGCGGGTGACGAGTACCCGCGCCATTATCGCTGCGCGCGTCCGGCCGATGGCTCGAGCCAGGTCGACGAGCACTCCGAGCAATTGTTGCTGGACCCCAACGTGCTGGCAGACGGCGGCTTCCTGTCCATGGGCGCGTTCAACGTCAGCCCCGACCACCAGCGTCTGGCCTACAGCCTGGACACCAGCGGCGACGAGGTCTACCGGCTGTTCGTCAAGGAGCTGTCCACCGGCGCCGTGGTCGAGTTGCCTTTCGATGACTGCGACGGCAGCATGACCTGGGCCAACGACAGCCAGACGCTGTTCTTCGGCGAACTGGACGAGACCCACCGCCCCTATCGGCTGCACCGCCACACCTTGGGCAGCGAGGGTGCCGAGCAGGTCTTCGAGGAGCTCGACGGGCGTTTCTTCCTGCATTGCTACCGCGCCAGTTCCGAGCGCCAGTTGATCCTGCTGCTCAACAGCAAGACCACCAGCGAGGCCTGGGTGCTGGATGCCGAGCAGCCCAACAGTGACTTCGCCTGCCTGGCGCCACGGGTCGAGCACCACGAGTACTACCCCGATCACGGCCAGCTCGACGGTACCTGGACCTGGTTCATCCGCAGCAACCAGGAAGGCATCAATTTCGCCCTGTACCAGGCAGCCGACCACGGCGTGGCACCGACCCGCGAGCAGTGGCAAACGCTGATCGCGCACCGCGATGAGGTGATGCTCGAAGGCGTGACCCTCAATGCCGCAGCCTTCACCTTGAGCCTGCGGGCGCGCGGCCTGCCGATCATCGAAGTGCATGCCCAGGGACAGGCGCCGTATCCGGTGCAATTGCCCGATGCCGCATACAGTCTGTACGTTTCCGACAGCCTGGAGTTCGCCAGCGAGCAGATCCGCTTGCGCTACGAGGCGCTCAATCGGCCTGGGCAGGTGCGCCAATTGAGCCTGCGCGACGGCGCTCAGGTAGTGCTCAAGCAGACCCCGGTGCTGGGCGCGTTCGATCCCGACGACTATGTCAGCCAACGGCTCTGGGCCACCGCCGCGGACGGCACCCAGGTGCCGATCAGCCTAGTGGTTAAGAAGGCCTTCGCCGGGCAGCCCACGCCGCTGTACCTGTACGGTTATGGTGCCTACGGCGAGAGCCTGGACCCGTGGTTTTCCCACGCACGGTTGAGCCTGCTGGACCGTGGCATCGCGTTCGCCATCGCCCATGTGCGCGGCGGTGGCGAGCTGGGTGAGGCGTGGTATCGCGCTGGCAAGCAGGAACACAAGGGCAACACCTTCAGCGATTTCATCGCCTGTGCCGAACACGTGATCGAGCAGGGTTTGACCCGCGCCGAGCAATTGGTGATCAGCGGTGGCAGCGCGGGTGGGCTGTTGATCGGCGCCGTGTTGAACCAGCGGCCGGAGCTGTTCCAGGCGGCGGTGGCCGAGGTGCCGTTCGTCGATGTGCTCAACACCATGCTCGACCCCGACCTGCCGTTGACGGTGACCGAGTACGACGAGTGGGGCAACCCGCAGGAGCCCGAGGTGCATGCGCGGATCAAGGCGTATGCGCCCTATGAGAACGTCACCGCGCAGGCGTATCCGCACCTGCTGGTGATCGCCGGGTACAACGACAGCCGCGTGCAGTACTGGGAAGCCGCAAAGTGGGTGGCACGCCTGCGGGCATGCAAGACCGACAAGAACCTGCTGCTGCTCAAGACCGAACTGGGCGCCGGGCATGGCGGCATGAGCGGTCGTTATCAGGGGCTGCGCGATGTGGCGTTGGAATATGCCTTCGTCCTCAAGGCCCTGGGGACACCGAAGCAATCTTGAAGCGGTGTGCCTGAGGAAACGCGGTGTGCCCGGACGCGGCTCGCGCCGCTGCTACAGGGACCGTGGTATGCCGGACGCGGCGGGCCTTCGGGAACGCGGTGGCTCATGCGGCGTGCGCAAACCCCTGTAGCAGCGGCGC